>JACXUW010000643.1 GCA_014763705.1 Micrococcales bacterium
GGGTCCGAGGGCTCACCCTCGGGCGGCGTGCGTCGCGTGGCCATCCTCCATGGTGCAGCACGCGAGGCCGCGGCGGCGCGGGCTCCCGGCCAATTGGCACCGAACTCACAGCCGAGGCGGAGGTTCGGCCTCAGCCGCCGGTGAGCGCCCGGACCACCCGGGACGGCGACGGCCGGCCGAGGTGCGCCGCCATCCAGGCCGAGGTCTCGACGAGCGCGTCGAGGTCCACCCCGGTCTCGACGCCGGCGCCGTCGAGGGTCCACACGAGGTCCTCGGTGGCGAGGTTGCCGGTCGCCGACTTCGCGTAGGGACAGCCCCCGAGGCCGCCGGTGGAGGCGTCGACGACGGTCACCCCGTCGCGCAGCGCGGCGAGGGTGTTGGCCAGGGCCTGCCCGTAGGTGTCGTGGAAGTGCACCCCGACACGCTCGGGCCCGATGCCCGCGGCGTCGAGCGCGTCGAGCAGCCGGTGCACGTGGCCGACCGTGCCGACGCCGATGGTGTCGCCGAGGGAGAGCTGGTCGCAGCCGAGGTCCATGAGGCGGCGGCAGACGTCGACCACCTGCTCGACCGGGACCGGCCCCTCCCAGGGGTCGCCGAAGCACATCGAGACGTAGGCCCTCACCCACAGCCCCTCGGCGCGGGCCCGCTCGACGACCGGCGCGAACATCGAGACCGACTCCTCGACGGTGCGGTTGAGGTTCTTGCGGGCGAAGGTCTCGGTGGCGCTGCCGAAGATCGCGACCGCCCCGACCCCGGCGGCGAGCGCGCGGTCGAGGCCGCGCGTGTTCGGGACGAGGACCGGCCGGTGCGCACCGCGCCCGGTGTCGCCCAGCAGCCCGAGCAGCTCCTCGGCGTCGGCGAGCTGGGGGACCCACCGCGGGTCGACGAAGGAGGTGGTCTCGACGGTGTCGAGACCCGCCGCGACAAGGCGGCGGACGAACTCGGCCTTGACGTCGGCGGGCACGACGGCCGACTCGTTCTGGAGGCCGTCGCGCGGCCCCACCTCGTAGACCGTCACCCGGTGCGGCAGCGACGGGTCGGGCTCGACCTGTGGCAGCGCTCGGCTCATCCCCCGATCCTGACACGCGATGTCCCGGCGGGCGACGGCCGGACAGCCGAGGTAGTCTTCGAGAAGTTCAAGGTCTATAATGGCCATCAATACGGGCTCAGCTTCAACACGATGAGCTACGCGCAATGCCTCGCGGAGGCCGCCAACTTCCACGGCCTGCCCGCCGTCATCACGACCGAAGCTGAAAATGCCGCGCTCGCCCTCTATTACCGCGACGACGAGAAGTGGATCGGCGCCGCCCGGGGCGGCCC
>JACXUW010000644.1 GCA_014763705.1 Micrococcales bacterium
TCCCGATCGCACGCCCCATCCCGATTTCGCCGGCCTCGCCCGCCCGATCCAGCTCTATGTCGGCCGCGTCGCGGTCGAAAAAAACATCGAGGCCTTCCTCGAAGCCCGACATCCGGGAACGAAGGTGATCGTAGGGGACGGTCCGGCGCTCGATGATCTACGCACCCGCTTCCCGGATGTCCGCTTCCTCGGCAAGCTCGGCGGCGAGCGTCTTGCCGGCGCCTATGCCGGCGCCGACGTCTTCGTCTTCCCCAGCCGTACCGACACCTTCGGCCTTGTCGTCATCGAAGCGCTGTCGTGCGGCACGCCCGTCGCGGCCTATCCCGTTGCCGGCCCGGCCGACATCGTCACCGACGACGCTGGCGCTCTCGATACCGATCTCGATCGTGCGATCGCGCTGGCACTGACGCGCGATCCGGCCCGCGCCGCGGCCTTGGGCCAACGCTACAGCTGGCCGAACTGCACGCGGCAGTTTCTGCGCGCACTGACCTTCGTACCCGCCGAATCCGCGCCGTCGCCGGCCACGGTTTCGGCCCGCCTGGTTTAGAGTCAGTCAGGACTCTAGAAGGCCTTGCGCCACTCCAGCTCGATATAGCGGCCGCGCGGGTCGATATAGCCCGGCGCATAGGTGAGCGGCACGACGCCGCTGGCGTCGGTGACCGTGGCCTCGTCGAGGACGGCGGCCAGCGCCTTGCGGCGGGCGACCTCCTGGACCATCGCGGGCACCTGGCCCTGCTGGTCGAGCGCCTGGGCGAACTGGTTGGGGTCCATGCCGTACTGCTGCGCGCTCATCACGAGGTACTCGATGAGCTCGGGCTGCTCGACGCGGACCTCGAGCTGCTCGGCGATCGCGTCGAGGAGGAACTGGGCCTTGAGCGCCTTGCGGGTCGACTCGTCGACCTCGGCCCGGTGCTCGTCGTCGTCCATCCGGTTCTCGCCCTCGAGGTGGGCGTCGACCTCGGCCTGCACGATGCCGTCCGGCACCGGCACGTCGACGTTCTCGAGGAGGTGCTCGAGGACCTTGTCGCGGGCCTGGATGCCCTGCTCGTACCGCTTGGCCTGCTCGGCCTGCTGGACGACGTCGGCGCGCAGCTCCTCGAGGGTGTCGAACTGGGAGGCCAGCTGGGCGAAGTCGTCGTCGAGCTCGGGGAGCTCGCGGACCTTGACCGACTGCACGGTAACGGTGCACTCGGCGTCCTGACCCTCGCGGTCGCCACCGGCGAGCGGGGCGGTGAAGGTCGTCGTGTCGCCGGCGGAGAGCCCGAGGAGCGCCTCGTCCATCCCGGCGAGCATGTTGCCGCTGCCGACCTCGTAGGAGAC
>JACXUW010000645.1 GCA_014763705.1 Micrococcales bacterium
GGCGCCCGGGCGAGCAGCGCGGCGATGGCCTCGGTCTTGGCCGTGCGCGACCGGGTGGCCGCGACCTCCCCCGAGACGGCGACGAGGTCGGCGAGCGAGGTGGGCATCAGGCCGGCTGCCAGGCGCCCAGCTCGTTGCCGGCGGGGTCGTGGAAGAAGAAGCGGCGGCCTCCGGGAAACTCGTACGGCTGGACGGTGACGGTGCCGCCGGCGTCGACGACCGCGCTCACCGTGGCGTCGAGGTCGTCGGAGTACAGGAGCACGATGGGGCCGCCGGAGCCGGGCGCGCGCCCGGCGTCGATGCCGCCCGCCTCGTCGTCGCCACCCGGGACGCGGAACCCGGCGTACTCGGGCCCGTACTCGGTGAAGGTCCAGCCGAAGGCCTGCTCGTAGAACGCCCGGGCGGCCGGGAGGTCGGGGGCACCGAGCTCGACGTAGTCGACGGCGTGGTGGGTGTGCGTCATCCCGGCAACGCTAGCGACGACCACCGACACCGGCGGGTTACGCGAGCCGACGGGTTCGTCGTCCGTCCGCCCCCGCCGAGAGACGGCAACACGCAGGCGCCGGACGCTGCGGGTCGGCGTGTCGCCTTCCGTCGGCGGCGAGTGCCGGCCGCAACGACCACCGACGGGCGGGCGCTCAGCGGTCGAGGCGCATCGGCACGTGCGGGATGCCGTCGTCGAGGAACTCGTCACCGGTGACCTCGAACCCGAGCGCGGCGTACCAGCCCGCCAGGTGCGCCTGGGCGTCGAGGACGACCGGACCCTCGGTGGCCGCGAGGGCGTCCTCGACCAGCCGCCGGGCCACCCCGCCGCCCCGGGCCGACCGGGCGGTGGCGACCCGGCCGATGCGGAGCCCGTCGTCACCGTCGTCCAGCACCCGCAGCGTGCCGACCACGGCGCCGGACGCGTCCTCGGCCCACCACTGCACCGTGCCGGGCTCGAGGTCGCGGCCGTCGAGGTCGGGGTACAGGCACTGCTGCTCGAGGACGAACACGTCCTGGCGCAGCCGCATCACGGCGTAGAGCGTCGCGGCGGGGAGCTCGGTCGTCGGGGCCCAGCGCACGGTGGTCACGCCCGTCAGCCTAGGAGCCGGCCGGCGCGCCGCCCCACCATCGGGGTCGTGTGCCGAATCGGTCGCCAGGACCGCCATCTCGGCACACGACGCGGAGGGCCCGGAGCAGCGGTCACTCGACGAGGCGGTAGCCGATGCCGGGCTCGGTGACGATGTGCCGCGGCGCCGACGGGTCGGCCTCGAGCTTGCGACGCAGCTGGTTGCCGTACACGCGCAGGTAGTTCGACTCGCGTCCGTAGCCCGGC
>JACXUW010000180.1 GCA_014763705.1 Micrococcales bacterium
GCTCGACATCGGTCAGCGGGGCGCTCACGGCGGCACGGTAGCGCGAGGTAGCGTCGTCGACGAGGACGACGACCCGGGAGGAGAGCGCGGATGGGAGCCGGGCACGGCCACGCGCACGGCCCGTCGGGGCACGCCGGCGGAGCCCACCGCTGGCGACTGCGGGTGGCCTTCGGGCTCATCGCGGCCTTCTTCGTCGTCGAGCTCGTCGCCGGCCTCGTCGCCGGGTCGCTCGCGCTGCTCAGCGACGCGGGGCACATGGCCGCCGACGTCGTGGCGCTCGGGGCCGCCCTCGTCGCCACCCGCATCGCGACCCGCCCGGACGCCACCGGCCGGCGTACCTTCGGGTCCTACCGCGCGGAGGTGTTCGCGTCGGGCCTCGCGGTGCTCCTCATGCTCGGCGTCTCGGTGTACATCGTCGTCGAGGCGCTCGGCCGGCTCGGTGCCGAGCCAGAGGTCACCACCGGCGCGATGGTCGTCGTCGGCGGCCTCGGTCTGGTCGTCAACGTCGCGGCCCTCCTCCTGCTGCGCGGCGGGGCCTCGGAGAGCCTCAACGTCAAGGGTGCCTACCTGGAGGTCGTCGCCGACACCGTCGGGTCCGTCGGCGTCGTCGTCGCCGGCATCCTCGTCGGCGCCACCGGGAACCCGTTCTGGGACACGGCCGTCGCCCTGGCCATCGCCGTCTTCGTCGCCGTCCGCGCGGTGCTGCTGGGCCGCGAGGTCGTCGCCGTGCTGGGCCAGCACGCCCCCGCGGGCATCCACCCCGACGAGGCGGAGGCGGCCCTGCGCGCGGTCACCGACGTCGTCGACGTGCACGACCTCCACCTGTGGACCCTCACCTCGGGGATGCACGTCGCGACCGCGCACGTCGTCTGCGCCGACGGCGCCGACCCCGGCGCCGTCCTCGAGGAGGCCGGCGCCCGCCTGCGCGACGGCTTCGGCATCGACCACGCGACCCTCCAGGTCGAGCCGCGCGGCACCCGCTCCTGCGTCGAGACGAGCTGGTAGCCGGCTCACCCGGCGGTGCCCGGACCGCCCGGCCGTCCCGCGGTCCGGACGCCGCGGAATCAGGACGCCGCCGCCGGAGTTGGCCCTGCGGTGACGTCCCCCACCACCGCCCGGGTCCCGCGGGCCGCCGTCGGCCTGCGCTCCGAGCGCGGCCCCGTCCTGCTCTCGGTGATGCTCGCGACCGGCCTCGTCGCCATCGACGCCACCATCCTCGCCACCGCCGTCCCCGCGGTCGTCCGCGACCTCGGCGGCCTCTCCCAGTTCCCGTGGCTCTTCTCGGTGTACGTGCTGGCGCAGGCGGTCTCGGTGCCGGTGTACGGCAAGGTCGCCGACCTCCTCGGCCGCAAGAACGTCATGCTCGTCGGCGTCGCGCTCTTCGTCCTCGGGTCGCTGCTCTGCGGCCTCGCCTGGTCGATGGGGGCGCTGATCGCGTTCCGGGCCGTCCAGGGCCTCGGCGCGGGAGCCATCCAGCCGATCGGGATGACCATCGTCGGCGACATCTACACCGTCGCGGAGCGGGCCACGGTCCAGGGGTACATCGCCTCGGTGTGGGCGATCTCCTCGCTCGTCGGACCGACGCTCGGCGGCTTCTTCTCGGAGGCGCTGTCGTGGCGCTGGATCTTCTTCGTCAACCTGCCGCTCGGCGCGGTCGCCGGCTGGATGCTGTGGCGCCGCTTCACCGAGCGCCCGCGGCCCGCGGCGGCCCGGCCCCGCATCGACTACGCGGGCACGGTGCTCCTGCTCCTCGGCACGGTCGCCCTGCTCGTCGGGCTCCTCGAGGGGGGCGTCCTCTGGTCGTGGGGCTCGCCGGTGAGCATCGCGCTCTTCGTCGGGGCCGCGGTGCTGCTCGCCGGGTTCGTCGCCGTCGAGCGGCGGGCGCCCGAGCCGGTGCTGCCCCTCTGGGTCTTCGGCCACCGCGTCGTCGGCGGGGCCATGCTCGTCTCGCTCGTCGTCGGCGTCATGCTCCTCGGGCTCACCTCGTACGTGCCCCTCTACGCGCAGGGGGTCCTCGGCACCGGCGCCATCGTCGCCGGCTTCGCCCTGGCGGCGATGACCATCGGCTGGCCGGTCGCCGCCTCGACCGCGGGCCGGCTCTACCTGCGGCTCGGCTTCCGGACGACGATGCTCATCGGCGCGCTGTTCGCCGTCGTGGGCTCCGGGCTGCTGCTGACGGTCGGTCCGCACAGCTCGGTGTGGCTGCTCGCCGGCGCCTGCCTCGTCCTCGGCCTCGGCTTCGGGTACGTCGCGAGTCCCTCCCTCGTCGCGGCGCAGTCGGCGGTCCCGTGGCGCCAGCGCGGCGTCGCGACGAGCGCGTCCATCTTCGCCCGGTCGGTCGGCAGCGCGGTCGGTGTCGCCGCCTTCGGCGCAGTGGCCAACACCGTCGTCCGGGACCGGCTGGGAGGCACGCCCACCGACCTCGAGTCGCTTCCGGCCGGCGTGCTCGGCCCCGCCCTCGGCGCCGTGTTCGTCGCGGCGGCCGCGGTGTCGGTGACGATGCTCCTCGCGTCGTGGGTGATGCCTCGGGTCGTCGAGGAGGCGCCGGCCGAGTAGCCGGTCAGCCGACCCGCGCGCCCACCGACGCCACCCCGAGCCAGGTGTGCGGGTTGCCGTCCCAGCACCAGCCGAGCTTCGGCGCCCGCTCGCTGATCCACATCGCCGGGACCCGTCGGTCCCCGCGACGCGAACCGGAGAGCATGAAGCAGCGGTTCTTCTCGAGCAGGCCCGGCGCGTGGGTGACGACCGCGACCCCCTCCTCGACGGTCAGTGGCGAGCGCCCCCGGCCGAGGACCACCGGCAGTGCCTCCTCCGGGCGCACGCCGCGGAACTCCTCGCCACGGTCGACGTCCAGGAGGAGGTAGGCGTCGGGTCGCGGAAGCGTGACCTCGGCGATCGGCCGGTAGGGCGCGAGCCCCTCCTCACCGTGGTTGCGGTCGACGACGCCGGGCCGGGAGCCGCGCGGCGCGAGCCGCAGGAGGGGCACTGTGTCGTGCGGGTCGACCAGCTCACGGGTGACGACGAGGACGAGCGGCGCGCGACCGACGGCGGCGGGGGCGAGCTCTCCGAGGCCGGCCGCGAGCTCTCGCAGCGGGGCGAGGGCGGCGGTGAAGGCCTCCGGGGACCGGCCCGCGAGGGCGGGGTAGCCGAGGTCGAGGAGGGTCTCGACCTGCCGGTCGAGCTCGTCGAGGGCGGACGACGTGACGGGCTGGGTGCTGATGGCGGACCTCCGGTCGGCGGACGGGTGCCCGTGGTCAACGCGGTTCCCCACGCCGGGGTTCCCGCCGAGAGGCCTCAGACGGCGCGGCGCAGCACCGGGATGCGAACCAGCACCGCGGTGACGAGGAACGCGCCGACGACGACGACCGCGTTCTGGAGCAGGATGCCCGCGATGGTGTCCTCGCCGTAGAACGTGGGGTGCCCCGTGGCCCGGGCCAGCACGTAGGCGAGCAGCAGGTGGCAGCAGAACACACCGAAGGTGAGGTCGCCGAGGGTGCGGGCTCGCGCGGACCACGGCTCCGTCGCCAGGCGCGAGCCCGGCGCCACGAACGAGTGGACGACGAGGAAGACCCCCACCGCGCCGAGCCCGAGCAGCGGTCCCTGGTACGAGACCGGGAGGAGCACCCCGATCTTGGTGGCGATCCCCGGGTGCCAGCCGGGGAGGTACGCGGCCTGGACGACGAGCTCGGCGAGCAGGAGCAGGGTGAGGACGAGGACGACCACCCGGGCCGCCCCGCGGAGCACGACGTCGCGCAGCGCGTAGCCGAGGAGGTAGAAGCCGACGTACGGGAGGAACTGGGTGACCAGGGTCGGGTCGGAGCCCGAGATCGAGGTGCCGAGGTAGGAGATCGTCTGGCGCAGCACGAGGTCGGCGGCGGGCAGGACGGTGAGGAGCACCGCGACGACGAGCAGCGTGCGCTGGGAGAGCGCCTCGACGAGCGGCCACAGCAGCGGCGTCACGAGGTAGAGGCCGAGGATCAGCCAGAAGAAGTAGAGCGCCGTGAACGACTCACCCCGCAGCAGCCGGGCGAGGAGCGTCCCCGGCGCGGTGTCGGCGACGAGGAGGCCGAAGAGCCCGATGTAGACGACGTGCCAGACGACGAGCGGGATGCCGATCTTGCCGAGCCGGCGCCGGTAGAACGTCATCGGGTCGCGCTCGCGCGGAGGTCGGAGCAGCAGCACGCCGCTGACCATGACGAAGACGGGAACGGCCCACTTCGTGCCGAAGGTCAGCACGGCCGCGACCGCCCGGGGCGGTGAGGCGAGGTCCTTGTCGGCGACGTAGCTGAGCCCGGCGACGTGGATCAGCACGACGGACACCATGGCGACGACCCGCAGGTAGCTCGTGTAGGCGAGGTCGCGGCGTCCGCTCGAGGGAGGCACCGCCACCTCGGCGGCTCGCTCGGCGACCGCGTGGGCGGTGTCCGGGGCGGCCGGGGAGTGGGCGTGCTGCGGGGTCATCCGGACCATCATCCACGATCGGGCACGTCGTGCCCACCTCGCGGCGAGGCGTCCGCCGCGACGTCGTGGCGGTGTCGCACCGGGTGGGTCTCGCGCGCCCTCGCCCACGGCAGCGCCGCCGCCAGGGTGATCGCCCCGGTGACCGCGAAGGCCAGCCCGAAGCTGCCGTGGTCGACCATCGTCCCCGCGACGACCGGGCCGATGATGGCCCCGGTGTCCTGGGCCATCTGGAAGGCCGCGAGGGCCGGGCCGCCGTTGCGCTCGCGGCCGACGACATCGGCGAGGGAGGCCTGCTGGGCCGGGTTGAGCGCGCCCGCACCCAGCCCGGCGACGACGGAGAACGCGATGAGCAGGGGCAGGTTCGTGGCCAGGCCGGTGCCGAGCGTCGCGACGCCGGAGACGAGGAGGCCGCCGACGATGAACGGCTTGCGGCCCACCCGGTCGGAGGTGCGCCCGGCGATGGTCAGCCCGACGGCGTTGCCGGCGGCGAACACGGCCAGTGCCGTCCCGGCGACGAGAGACTGGTGGGTCTCCCGCGTGGCGGGGTCGAGGCTCTGGTCGACGATGACGACCGCCGCGAAGAGCGGCAGGATCGCGTTGCGCACCCCGAAGTTGCCCCACCCGTTGGCGAACGCGGAGGCCACGGCAGCCCGGTAGGCGCTGTCGCGCCAGCCGTCGCGCACGGTCATCATCGGCAGCACCGGGGTGCCCTCGGCGGGGCGCAGCGAGGCGTCCTTGAGGAAGACGAAGACGATGGCGGCGGCGACGAGGAGGGCCCCGGCGTAGACGAGGAAGGGGACCCGCAGCCCGAGCCCCCCGAGCAGGCCGCCGACGACGGGCCCGCCGACGCCGCCGATGAGGAACGCCGAGGCGTAGGCGGAGGACACCCTGGCCCGGATCGACGGTGGCGCGAGCCGGACGATGAGCGCGACGGCGGAGACGGTGAACATCACCGAGCCGATGCCCCCGAGCCCGCGGAACACCAGCAGCTGCCAGTACGAGCCGGCGAAGGCGGTGGCCCCGGTGGAGATCGCGACGATGACGAGGCCGGTGAGGTAGACGGGCCGCTCGCCGAGCCGGCCGATGAGCCGCCCGCCGGCCGGCGCGAAGACGAGCCGGAAGAAGGCGAAGGCGCTGACGACCACGCTGCTCGCGGTCGCCCCGACGCCGAAGCTCTGCGCGAACGTCGGCAGGACCGGGGTGATGAGGCCGAAGCCGAGGGCGATGACGAAGCCGGCGGCGACGAGGACCCAGATCTCACGGGGGATGCGGACCCGCGCGTCGGGGGTCGTCACGGGGTCGGCGGACACGATCCACCAGTATGCCCGCGACCACCGACGGCCCGGCCCGGGAGCCCGTCGGGGACCGCCGTCAGCGGGCGAGCAGGGCGGTGGCGAGCGGCGCGACGGAGAGCACGACGAGCACCGTGTCGCGCAGCCGCCACGGGGCCGGCGACCACCACGAGCGGCGCTGGGCGGTGGCGAAGCCGCGCGCGTCCATCGCGACGGCGAGCTCGGCCGCCGCGCGCAGGGTGCGGACGAGCAGCCCGAGGGTCAGCGCCCCGAGGTGGCGGACGACCCCGGCCGGATGCCGCCACGAGACCCCGAGGCCGCGCACCCGCCGGGCCCGGCCGATCTCGGTCCACACCTCGCCGAAGGTGTGCACCCGCTGGATCGCGGCGGCGGTCGCCACGACGGGGCGGTCGGGCAGGCCGAGCCGCTGCGCGAGGTGGTCGCCGAGCCGGTCGGGGTCGAGCCACGGCAGGAGCACGGCGGAGGGCAGGACGATGACGAGCACCCGGAGCGCGACCGTGAGCGCGGTGTCGACGTCGTGCCCGGCGAGCCACCACGTCGACCAGCCGACGCTCAGGGCGGCGAGCGTTCCCGGGACGAGGCGCAGCAGCACGCCGCGGAGACGGTGCTGCGGTGCGGCCCCCTGGCCCGGTGCCGAGAGCCCGACCACCGCGAGGACGACCTCGACCGCGAGGACGGCGAGCGAGGTGCTCCAGTGCGGGGACACGACGCCGGCCGGCACGGCGAGGGCCGCGCCCGCGAGAAGGGCGAGGGGTCCGCACCGGGCGACGAGCGGGGGTCGCGAGGGCTGGGGGATCTGCCTGTTCCGCAACGGTTCTCGCACCTCGTGCACGGCGCCGGCGCGCGCGACGACCGCCGCGTCG
>JACXUW010000181.1 GCA_014763705.1 Micrococcales bacterium
GTGCGCGGCGGGGTCGTCGAGTCCGCGCACCGCGCCAGCATCGCCGTCACCGGCCCCGACGGCTCGCTCCTCGAGGCGTGGGGCGACCCGCACGACCCGGTCTTCCCGCGCTCCTCGAACAAGCCGCTCCAGGCGCTTGCGATGCTGCGCGCCGGCCTCCGCCTCCCGGTGGCGCACCTCGCGCTCGCGTGCGCGAGCCACAGCGCCGAGCCCGTCCACCTCGACGGCGTCCGCGAGATGCTCGCCGCCGCGGGCCTGACCGAGGCCGACCTCCAGAACACCCCCGACCTGCCCTACGACCCGCAGGAGCGCGACGTGTGGGTCGCCGCCGGGCGCTCGGCCCGCCCGCTCGCCCAGAACTGCTCGGGCAAGCACGCGGCGATGCTCGCGACCTGTCGCGTCGCCGGCTGGGACACCGCCACGTACCTCGACGCGGGGCACCCGCTCCAGCGGGCCGTCGCCGACACCATCGAGGACCTCGCCGGCGAGCCGGTCGCCGCCACGGCCGTCGACGGCTGCGGCGCACCGGTGATGGCGATCTCGCTGGCCGGCCTCGCCCGCGCCTTCGGCCGCGTCGCGACGGCCGACCCCGCCACCCCCGAGGGCCTCGTCGCGACCGCGATGCGGACCCATCCCGAGCTCGTCGGCGGCTCCCGGCGCGACGTGACCGCGCTGATGCGGGGCACGGCCGGCGTGGTCGCCAAGGACGGCGCCGAGTCGGTCTACGCCGTCGGGCTGCCCGACGGCCGCGGCGTCGCCCTCAAGGTCGCCGACGGCGGGCAGCGGGCCCGCCCGGTCGTCCTGGCCGCCGTGCTCCGCCGGCTGGGCGTCGAGTCCGCCGCCTACGACCGCCTCGAGGACGCCCCGGTCCTCGGCCACGGCGAGCCGGTCGGGGCGGTCGTCGCCGTCGGCATCGACCGGGACCCCGGATGAGGGCGGTCCTCCAGCGGGTGAGCCGGGCCGCCGTCCGGGTCGACGGCGAGGTGGTCGGCGAGATCACCCGGCCCGGTCTCGTCGCGCTGGTCGGCGCGACCCACGACGACGGACCCGACCAGGTCGAGACGACCGCCCGGAAGATCGCCGAGCTGCGCATCCTCCACGGCGAGCGCTCCGTCCTCGACGAGGCCGCGCCGGTGCTCGTCGTCAGCCAGTTCACCATCTACGCCGACACCCGGAAGGGCCGCCGCCCGTCGTGGAACGCCGCGGCCCCCGCCCCGGTCGCCGAGCCGCTCGTCGACGCCGTCGCCGACGCCCTCCGCGGGCGCGGGGTCGAGGTCGCCACCGGCCGGTTCGGGGCGCACATGGAGGTCGAGCTGGTCGGCGACGGCCCGGTGACGATCGTCCTCGACGTCTGACACCTAGGCTGGACCCATGAACGCGCTCGCCGACGCCCAGTACGTCGTCATCCTCGTGCTGTCGGTCGTCGCCCTCGGGGTCGAGCTGTGGGCCCTCGTCGACTGCGTCCGCCGGCGCGCCGACGCCTTCGTCGCCGCCGGGAAGCGCACGAAGAACTTCTGGCTGCTCGTCACCGGCGTCGCGGCCCTCCTCGGCTTCATCACGGTCGGCAACTCGCGGGCGCTCGGCCTGCTCGGCATCGCGGCGATCATCGGGGCGGGCGTCTACCTCGCCGACGTCCGGCCGGCGCTCGACCAGGTCACCGGCCGTGGTGGTGGCGGCGGCCGGCAGGGTCCCTACGGGCCCTGGTGAGGCCGGACGGCGTCCCAGGCGAGCGTCAGCTCCCCGAGGCGCCACCGGGACGGCCCGCCGAGCACCGGCCACCCCGCGTCCCGCACCGCGGTGACCGTGCCGATGAACCGCTGCCGCACGCCGTAGGACGCGAGCGGCGCCTGCCGCAGCCACGCCTCGTCGAGGGCGGCGAGGAGGGCGTGCACCGGCTCACCCGGCACGTTGCGGTGGATGAGCGCCTTCGGCAGACGTTCCGCGACGACCCCCGGCCGCTCCAGCCCCCGCAGCCGCCACGACAGCGTCAGCGACTCGGGGCCGCCCGCTCCGACCGCCACCCAGGCGGCGAGCCGGCCGAGCTCGTCGCAGGTGCCGTCGACGAGGAGGCCGTCCGGGGCCAGCCGGGCCACCGTCGTCGCCCAGGCCGGCTCCACCTCGTCCTCCGCGTACTGGCGCAGCACGTTGAAGGCGCGCACGAGGACCGGCCGGCGCCCCCCGGGGACCGGCACCTCGAACCCGCCGCGGACGAACCGCAGCCCGGGACGCTCGAGCGGCCGGGCCGCCGCCACCCGGTCCGGGTCGATCTCGACGCCGACGACCTCGACATCGCGACGCACGCGCCGCAGGCGGTCGTGCAGCTCGAGGGCCGTGACCGGTGACGCGCCGTACCCGAGGTCGACGACGACCGGCGTGGCCGGTGCCCGGCGCAGCCGCCACGCCTGCGGACCCGCGAGCCACCGGTCGCAGCGGCGCAGCCGGTTCGGGTTCGTCGTCCCCCGGGTGATGACCCCGACGGGGCGCTGGACGGCCACCGCACCAGCGTAGGCCGCGCGCACGGGGGCGCCCCGACGTCCCGGATGCCCGGCCGGCCCACCTACGCTGGAGCGGTGCTGAGGTGGTGGCGCTCGGAGGGCCGGGAGCAGCGGGTGAGCCTGTCGATGGTCTCGCTCGTCCTCAGCCTGTCCGCCGCGCTCGTCCTCGGGCTCACCTCCTGGGTCCCCCAGGTGCTCGCCCGCGACATCGGCATCACCGACGCCGAGCCGGGCCTGCTCCAGGTGGCCCAGGGCGCGTTCGGCGTCCAGTCGCTCGGGGCGGGGCTCACCGTCACGCTCTACGACCGCGGCTTCCGCCTCTCCCGGGGCAGCACCATCCTCGCCGACACGGTGACCAAGGGCGCGCCGGTCGTCGCGCTCCGCGGCACCCTCGACCCGGGCGAGGAGCACCCTCGCGAGGAGGTCACCCGCGTGTACCCGGCGGTGAGCATCGACGCCGTGTCCCGGGACGGTGAGACGGTCACCTACAGCGGCGTCGTCCACGACGACGTCGACAGCCTCCCGATGCGGATCACCTTCGAGCCGACCGACGGCCGCATCCGGATGGACGTCGCCGTCGAGGGTGCCTCGGCGGTCACCGTCAACCTCGACTGGCGCCCGGCCACGACCGGCATCGCTCCGGCCCTGCCCGAGCGCAACCTCAAGGCGAAGGCGTACTGGGTCGACCCGACGGTCACCGAGCAGCCGGCGTTCACGTGGATCCTCGGCACCGACGTCTCGATCGGCCCGGTCCAGGTCCCGCGCGCCGTCGACCTGCGCCAGGACGGCCGCATCGGCATCCACGTGTGGTCGCCACGGGCCGTGGTCACCGTCACGGACACCCCCCGCCCGGCCGTGGAAGACTCGGCGCCATGACTGAGCCCGCGGGCGCCGGGCGACCCCGCCGGGTCGCGATGGTCACCGTCCACACCTCACCGCTCGCGCAGCCCGGCACCGGCGACGCGGGGGGGATGAACGTCTACGTCCTCGAGGTCGCCCGCCAGCTCGCCCGCCAGGGGACCGCCGTCGACCTCTTCACCCGGACCACGAGCGCGGCCCAGCCGGACGTCGTCGAGGTCGAGCCGGGCGTCGTCGTCCGGCACGTCGCGGCCGGGCCCTACGAGGGCCTGTCCAAGGAGGACCTGCCGGGTCAGCTGTGCGCCTTCGCCGCGGGGATGATGCGGGTCGCCGCGCACGCCCCCCTCGGCTACTACGACCTCGTCCACTCGCACTACTGGCTCTCCGGTCAGGTCGGCTGGCTCGCCGCCGACCGCTGGGGCGTGCCGCTCGTCCACACGATGCACACGATGGCGCGGGTCAAGAACCTCCACCTCGCCGACGGCGACGAGCCCGAGCCGCGCGGGCGCGAGATCGGGGAGGCCCAGGTCGTCGAGGCCGCCGACCGGCTCGTCGCGAACACCGCGCGTGAGGCCGCCGAGCTCGTCGAGCTCTACGGCGCCGACCCCGAGCGGGTGGCCGTCGCGGAGCCGGGGGTCGACCTCGTGACCTTCGCCCCGGGGTCGGTCACCGAGGCCCGGGCCGCGGTCGGGCTGCCGGTCGACGCCGTCGTCCTCGCCTTCGTCGGGCGGATCCAGCCGCTCAAGGGCCCGCACGTCCTCGTCCGGGCGGCCGCCGAGCTGGTGCGCCGCCGGCCCGAGCTGCGCGACCGGCTCGTCGTCGCGGTGCTGGGCGGGGCCAGCGGCTCCGGTGTGCGCAGCCCGATGGGCCTGCCCGAGCTCGCCGAACGGCTCGGCATCGGCGACCTGCTGCGGGTCGTGCCGCCGGTCGACCGCGAGACGCTCGCGCAGTGGTACCGCGCCGCCGACGTCGTGGCCGTCCCGTCGCACAGCGAGTCCTTCGGCCTGGTCGCCGTCGAGGCCCAGGCCTGCGGCACCCCGGTCGTCGCGGCGAACGTCGGTGGGCTGCCGACCGCGGTCGGCGACGGCGGCCTGCTCGTCGACGGCCACGACACGGCCGACTGGGCCACCGCGCTCGGGCGCGTCGCCCTCGACCGCGAGCTGCGGACCTCGTTGTCCCGCAGGGCCGTCGAGCACGCTCAGGGCTTCGGGTGGGCCCGCACCGCCGAGCGGCTGCTCGAGGTCTACGGCGCCGCCCTCGCCCGCCCGAAGGACGTGTCCATCCACGACGCGGAACGCATCAGCGACGTGCCACGGGCGGTCATCCCGTGAGCGCAGCCGACCTCCTCGCCACCGTCCGGGGGTTCCTCGACGGGTCCGGCCTCGAGTGGGAGCCGGGTGCCCGTGACGACGAGGTCGTCGTCGCGCTGCCCGGTGAGAAGAAGCTCAAGACGGTCGTCTCGCTCGTCTGCGGCGAGACCGCCCTCTCGGTGTCCGCGTTCGTCATCCGCAACCCGGACGAGAACCACGGGGAGGTCTACCGGTTCCTCCTCAGCCGCAACCTCCGGCTGCCCGGGCTCGCCTACGCCGTCGACCGCTCGGGCGACGTGTTCGTCACCGGGCGCGTCCCGGTCGCCGGGGTCGACGAGGACTACCTCGACCAGCTGCTCGGCGTCGTGCTCTCGGCCGCGGACGAGCCGTTCAACGAGCTGCTCGTCATGGGCTTCCTCTCCTCGATGCGCAAGGAGTGGGAGTGGCGCGTCTCCCGCGGCGAGAGCCTGCGCAACCTCGAGGCGTTCCGGCACATCCTCGAGCGGCCGGGCGACCCGCCCCGCGAGGGCTGACCGGCCGGTCTCAGCGCGGCGCCCGCCCCGGACCGGTGCATCCGCCCGTCGCTAGGCTGGCGACATGACGGAGCACACCCTCATCCTCCTGCGGCACGGCGAGTCCGAGTGGAACCGCAAGAACCTCTTCACCGGGTGGGTCGACGTCGACCTGTCCGACACCGGCCGCGCGGAGGCGGTGCGCGGCGGGCAGCTGATGAAGGACGCCGGGCTGCTCCCCGACGTCGTCCACACCTCGGTGCTGCGCCGGGCCATCACGACCGCCAACCTCGCGCTCGACGCCTGCGACCGGCACTGGATCCCGGTGCGCCGCAGCTGGCGGCTCAACGAGCGGCACTACGGCGCGCTCCAGGGTCTCGACAAGGCCGCCACCCGCGACAAGTACGGCGACGAGCAGTTCATGCTCTGGCGGCGCAGCTTCGACACGCCGCCCCCGCCGATCGAGGCCGGCAGCGAGTTCGACCAGACCGGCGACCCGCGCTACGCCGGCGTCGAGGTGCCCGCAACGGAGTGCCTCGCCGACGTCATCCCGCGGATGATGCCCTACTGGGAGAACGAGCTCCGTGCCGACCTCACGGCCGGGCACACCGTCCTCGTCACGGCGCACGGCAACAGCCTGCGGGCACTCGTCAAGCACCTCGACGGCATCAGCGACGACGACATCGCCGGGCTCAACATCCCGACCGGGATGCCGCTCGTCTACCGGCTCGGCGACGACTTCATGCCGACCGGCCCGGGCGAGTACCTCGACCCGGAGGCCGCGGCCGCTGCCGCCGCGGCGGTGGCGAACCAGGGCCGCTGACCACCGCCGGGGCCGCGCCCGCCGGCCTCAGGCGTGGTCGGCCGGGAGCCCGAGCCAGGTGGTGCCGGGCACGGCGTCGCCGAACAGGTCGCGGCCGCCGGGCGGGACTCCGTCGTAGGTGCGTCTCCCGGCCGCGTCCTCGACCACGAGCCGGACCGCGCTCGGGCCCGGTGCGTCCAGCACCGGGACCACCGCGCTGCGGCCCTTGAGGGGGACCGCCTTCGAGAGCGGGTGCGCGCCGGTGCTCGTCGCGAGGAGCCGGCAGGTGCGCCCCCCGGCCGGGACGACGACGAGGTAGCGGCCCGTGCCCGGCCGGATGTCGTCCAGCCAGACGACGGCGGGCTCGTCACCGGCGCCGGCCGGGACGACGACCGGCCCGAAGTCGAGGCGCGTGGGCGAGGTGGACCGGCCGTCGTCGTGCACCTCGAGGGCCCGGACCACCGCGCCGTCGGGCGTCGTGACCCGGGTGAGCACGACCCGGCCGTCGCCGTCGGCCGCGGAGAGGGCGAAGGGGTCGATGACGCTCCCGCTCGCGATCGAGTCGACGACGACCTCACCCCGCAACCGGGTGCGGGGCAGGCCGGTCGCGGAGGCCACCATCGCCACGAGCTCGGCGACGGCCGGGACCGCCTCCGGCGG
>JACXUW010000646.1 GCA_014763705.1 Micrococcales bacterium
ACACCGAAGACGACGAGCGCGACGAGGGCGACGAGCGGCGCGACGGCGAGGATCGCGCCGAGCGCGCAGGCCACGCCCTTGCCGCCGTGCCCGCGCAGGAACGGGCTGAAGACGTGCCCGAGGACCACCGCCAGCCCCGCGACGAGCGCCGCCCACAGCCCGAACCGCCAGAGGGCGAGC
This sequence comes from Micrococcales bacterium, assembly GCA_014763705.1. Taxonomy (GTDB): domain Bacteria; phylum Actinomycetota; class Actinomycetes; order Actinomycetales; family Dermatophilaceae; genus Phycicoccus. Next base: position 181 of record JACXUW010000646.1, read on the forward strand.
AGCGTCGGCAGGTACGCCTTGGCCACGTCGAGGACGAGGACGAGGACGCCCCACTTCCGGCCCAGCACCCGGCCGGCGTTCGTCGCCCCGGGGTTGCCCGAGCCGGCACCGCGCAGGTCGACCCCGAGGGCCCGGGCGACGAGCGTCGCGGGGTTGACCGCGCCGATGAGGAAGGCCACGACGGCCACCACGAGCAGCCCGAGCGCGCCGCCGACGGTCACCGGGTCACCGCGTCACCGCGTCACCGGGCGACCCGCGGCACGACGGCCACGGCGAGGGTGCCCGGACCGACGTGCGCCCCGACGACCGCGCCGAGCTCGACGACCCGCACCGCCGACCCGGTCAGCCGCGACCCGAGCCGCTCGGCGAGCCGGTCGGCCCGCTCGGCGGAGTCGAGATGGTGCACGGCGACGTCGACCCCGGGTGCGCCGTCGGCGAGGACCGCCACGGCCGCCTCCACCGCGATCTCCTCGAGCCGCGCGATGGCCCGGCTCGAGGTGCGGACCCGCTCGAGCGGGACGATGTGCCCTTCGCGCAGCCCGAGGATCGGCTTGATGGACAGCGCCGACCCGACGAGCGCGCCCGCCCGTCCGATGCGGCCCCCGCGGCGCAGGTACTCGAGGGTGTCGACGTAGAAGACGACGCTCGCCCCGGCACACGTGTCGCGGACCAGTGCCTCGACCTCGTCGAGGCTCGCGCCGTCGCGCGCCGCCCGGGCCCCGGCGAGGACCGCCTCGCCCATGACCATCCCGAGCGCCCGCGAGTCGAGGACCCGGACCGGCACGGGCGACTCGGCGGCCGCGAGCTCGGCGCCGGCGACGGTGCTCGACAGCTCACCGGAGATGTGCACCGACACGATCCCGTCGGCGCCGTCACGGGCCGCCGCCTCGTAGGCCTCGAGGAACGCCGCCGGCGCCGGTCGCGACGTGGACACCGGCGTGAACGAGCGCAGCGCCGCGGCGACCTCCGCGGCCCCGACGTCGACCCCCTCGCGGTGCTCGCGTCCCCCGACGACGACGTGCAGCGGCACGACGTGCACCGGCAGCCCGTCGAGGTCCTCCGCAGGGAGGTAGGCCGTCGAGTCGGTGACGATCGCGGTGGTCACCACCGCAGGCTAGTGCGACGTGCGGG
>JACXUW010000182.1 GCA_014763705.1 Micrococcales bacterium
GTCGGGGGGTGTGGGAAGGCAGCCCAGGTGGCACGTTCATGAACACTCGCTCTCCGGCTCGACCACGACCCACGGATGGCCGAGCGCGACTGCAGCACGGGTGGTGCGTCTCGGGAGGAGATGCGACTCCCCGCCCACTCCGGCCCCCCGCAGGACATCCGGGCACCATGAAAGCGGACCGGCGCACCATTCCCTAGCCGGGTCGCGCACGGTGGATGGCCGAATCGCGCAGCGGGCGTGCCGCATCGTCGCCCGCGCCGCCCAGCCCCGGTCCTAGGCTGGCGGTGTCCTGAGGGTCTGGGACGGCAGCTCCCCGAACATCGCACGGTAGGCAGCGGCGAAACGGCCCAGGTGCAGCAGCCCCCAGCTGTACGCCACCGCTTCGACGGTCGTCGTCGCGGGTGTCGCCTTCCTCAGTTCCGCGTGGATCCCTCGCAGGCGTAGGTCGCGCAGGTAGGTCATCGGCGGCTTCCCGACATGTGTGGTGAAGCCGCCCTGCAGGGAGCGCAGGCTCACCTGGGCGGCTCGAGCCAGCGCGCTGTTCGACCACGGCTCTGCCGGCTGCTCGTGAAGCAGGTCCACTGCCCGGGCGATGGCGGCCGGGAGGGCCGGCGGCGCTGGACGGTCGAGCTCCTCGATGTGGCTGTGCGCCTGGCCCAGCAGCAGCACGTCCAGCAGGGTCCGTTCCAGGTGCCGCCCCGCGTCGGGGTGCCTCAACAGGTGGCCCGGGCCCTCCAGCTCACGGGAGATCACGGTGGCCATGTTCCGCCAGACACGCCCCTCGGGCGTGGTGAGGCTCATGTGGAACGGCAGGCGGAGCGGCCGGGTGATGGAGCGTCCCAGAAGGTCCTCGAGCTCGGTCTCCAGCGTTGCGCCGGGGACCATGATGCAGAGCTGCACTCCGTCGGCGCTCCACTCGATCTCAGCGGGTGCACCTGCCGGGAAGACCGCCGCCGAGCTGCTCGTCGTGACCACGGGCGCGGAGCGACCGGCACGCGAGACGGCAGCCCCCGTCAGCGGCGTGTTGACGTGGATGTTCCGGGCCTCCTCGGTGACCAGCCGCATCCGGCATCCGTACCCGAGCAGTCCCGCGGTGGTCTCCCCGAGGCGGACTGCGGCCAGGCGCATGGCCAGGTGTCCCGGCTCCAACGGCTCGACGCGGTGGGGCAGGTAGTACTCACTCACGACTGACTCGGCGTGGTCGGCCCGGGCCGCCTGGAGCACCGTCACCGGGTGCTGCGGTGCCGGACTCTCCTCCCCTTCGTCGGGTGGCTCGGGGGATGAGGCCGTACTGCCGCGGTCAGCGGACCTACGCAACCAGCCCACGCCCTCTGCCGAGGGCTGCGCGCCCGCCAGTGTCCACACTCTTCATGTCTGCGCCAGAGCCCCGATCGATCCGCTCCCTGCCCGACCGATTCTAGGCGATGCGCCTGCCTCCCTCGGGCGGGGCGTAGTGGCCTGACGCTCATGGATCGCGGGCCGAGGGGGTCGGGGGCGGGGAGCATGGGTGGCAGACGCGGCCACGTGTGTGAGCGGCGGCATCGCACTGGGTGGCACGCTCCGTCCGCGTCGAAGCGCGTCGTTGCAGGTCAGTGACGCCTTCACGCATCCATCCGCACCCCTGTCACAGGGGGTTGGCGGTTCGAGTCCCCCCGCCAGCTCGCAGCTCGGTGTCTGACTTCGCCCGATGCTGGACGTTCGGGCTTCGGCTGATCCGCGACGGTGGTCCGGCTGAGGCCTGGCAGCCTCGTCCAGGCGACCGCGCCGTCATCGGCCGGGCACCTCGGGGTGGTGCTCCTCTCCCGGGTGGCCGCGGCCCCGATGCCAATCACCGAGCAGGTGGGCGGCGTGCTCGGCGGCGCCGGCCTCGACGCACCGGGCGAGCATCTCCGCGGGGAGGATGAACCGGTGCCCGGCGGCGCAGCGGATGTGGAGGTGCTCGACCGGGCCGTCGGTGCTCTCGAGGACGAAGCGGTCGAGGGCCTCACCGGGGGCGAGGCACTCCGGGCAGGTCGTCGGTTCCAGCTGCCGGCCCGTGCCGTCGGCCTCGCCCCAGGGCTCCGGCGCGGCGGTCATCCCCTGGTGCGCCGGTCCGGGTGCTTTCACGGCCGGGCCTCGAGGACGAGGTGGAAGGGCGTCTCCGCGACCCGGCGCACCGTCGGGAACCCGGCGTCCTCGAGCACCGAGCGCAGGCGTCCCTCACCGGCCTGCGCGCCGAGCCCGGCGCCGACCGGCTGGGACTGCGAACCCGGGGTGCAGAAGGCCGTCGACGAGGCGAACGCGAACCCTGCGGCGGGCATCGTCGCGATCGTCGTCGCCAGGTCGTCCGCGGCCCGCGGCTCGACGAGAGCGAGGGTCCCTCCCGGCGCGAGCGCCCGGCGGGCGTGCTCGGCCGCGCCCCGGGGGTCGCCGAGGTCGTGGAAGGAGTCGAAGAACGTGATGACGTCGTACCCCTCCGCCGGGTATCCGGTGCTGTCGGCGACCTCGAAGCGCACCCGGCCCTCCAGCCCCGCGTCGGCGACCCGGCGCCGGGCCAGGTCGACCGACAGCTCGTGGCTGTCGTAGCCGACGAACCGTGAGCCGGGAAAGGCCTCGGCGAGGAGCACCAGCGGCAGGCCGCGCCCGCAGCCGACGTCGGCGACGTGGGCGCCGGCCGTGAGGCGGTCCTCGAGCCCGAGCGCCGGCACCCACTCCGGCAGGAGGAAGGTGCGGTACGCCGCGCCGAAGAAGCGCTCGGTGGCCTCGAAGACGGTCGGGTCCTGTGCGCCCCAGGCGAGGCCGCGGCCGGTGCGGAAGGCCTCGGCGATCTCGTCGACCCGGCGGTACATCCCGCACACCATGGGTGCCGCCCCGACCAGCGAGGCGGGGGAGTGGTCGGTGGCGAGGACGGCGGCCCGTTCCGCGGGCAGCGAGAAGGCGCCGGTCGACGGGTCGTGCTCGACGATGCCCACGGCGGCCTGCTGGGAGAGCCACTCGAGGACAAGCCGCTCGTTCGTGCCCGTGGCCGCCGCGAGGTCGGCGGCACCGAGCGACCCGCCGGCGGCGAGCGCCCGGTAGAGCCCGAGCCGGTCGCCGAGGACCATCATCGCGACGGTGCTCCCGCCGGTGAGCATCCCGAGGACGCGGACGGCGAACTCCTGCACCGCGTCCACGTCGAGGTCGGTCTCCGGGTGCGTCGTGTGCTGGCTCATGACGTGCTCCCCTCCCAGGGTCGGTTCCTCCCGCCTCCCGCGTCGTGACCGGGAACGGGGCTGTTCAGGCAGCGAAGCACCGGCGGTCGGCCGGAGGCCATACGGAATGCTCCGTATCGGCGCTACCCTCGAGCGATGGCTCCGGCCGGAGTGAGCGTGACGGCAGCCGACCTCGACACCGTGCTGCGCGTCGTGCACGACTGCGCCGAGGCCCCCGACCTCGCGAGCCTCCGCGAGCGGGTGCTCCTCGGGGTGCGGTCCCTCGTCCCCTGCGACGTCGCCATCCTCAACGAGGTCGACCCGCGGACCGGCCACTGGGACGTGTGTGGCGACCCGGCGGACGTCCTCTTCCCCGAGTACGTCGAGGTCCTCCTGCGGCACACCGAACGCCACCCCCTGATGCACCACCAGCTGCGGACCGGCGACGGCCGGGCCCGGACGATCTCCGACTTCACGACGCGGCGGGGGTTCCTCCGCCAGGACACCGAGGACTCGCTCTACGCGCGGACCGGGTTGGAGGACACCCTCGCGATCGCGTTCCCGGGGATGCGCGGGGTCGTCGGAATCGCGCTCTCGGACAGGTGGGAACGGTTCGGGGACCGCGACCGTGCAGTCCTCGACCTCATCCGCCCCCATCTCGGGCTCGCGTGGCGGGCGGTGTCGGCCGGTCCGCTCACCCCGCGCGAGCTCGAGGTGCTGCGGCTCGTCGCGGACGGGCGGACCGACGGCCAGATCGCGACGGCGCTGCGCATCCGGCGACGCACCGTGAGCAAGCACCTCGAGCACGTCTACGAGAAGCTCGGCGTGCAGAGCCGGACCGCCGCCGCGCATGCGCTCGCCATCCACCTCGACGCTCCCTCCGGCGCACCGAGGTGACCGGATGCCGGTGCGGCGTCGGCGTCGTCGCCAGCGGCGTCGGCCCCGCGCCTCCAGTGTTCACCGTGCGGTGGCCATTCGTTGGTCGCGGAGCCTTTACCCGGGGGCGCGGCGATGGTTGACTCTGCCCTCGGTGATGGATCCCGCCAGGTCGGCCCTCCGGGGCGCGGCCGAACCGCTCGGCAGAGCTGATGGTTCCTGTTCAGATGCGCTGCGGCGCCATGCTGTTCAGGAGGTGATCGGCACAGCGCTTCTGCAGTCCGCAGACCCCCGTCATGCCAACACGCGTCCCAACCGGACGCGAGCGAAAGGATTCGTCGTGCGACGTCCATCCCTCCTTGCCGCCATCGCGGCAGCCGCATCGGTGGCCCTCGTGGCCGCGGCCTCCGCCACTGCGGAACCCCGGTCCCACCACGCCCCCGGGCCGGCCATCGACCACCTGTACGTGCTCATGCTCGAGAACCACTCCAAGTCCAGCGTCATCGGCAACGCCAACGCGCCGTACCTGAACCGGCTGGCCGCCACGAACACCGTGGCGGACCACTACTACGGCGTCACCCACCCCTCGATGCCGAACTACATCGCCGCCATCGCGGGCGACACCTTCGGCATCCAGGACGACAACGACCAGAACGTCGTGAACCTGGACCGTCCCAACCTGGTCGACCAGCTCGAGAGGGCGCACGTCACGTGGGGGGCGTACATGCAGACCCTGCCCGCGGACAAGCTGGCCCGCTTCGGCCCCACGCTCCCGGACGGCACCGAGGCATCGCTGTACGCCAAGAAGCACAACCCCTTCGTCCTGTTCGACAGCGTGAAGAACGACCCGGCGCGGATGGCGAAGGTGAAGGACTACTCGGCGCTCGCCCGCGACCTGAACGGCAAGCACGCGCCGGCGTTCGTGTGGATCAGCCCGAACCAGTGCCACGACATGCACGGCGGCGTCTACCAGTCCATCGCGGGGCATCCTGAGACGCCGTGCCCGTACGGCAGCACGAAGGACGACGCGAACGACGCCGCGCTCAAGCAGAAGGCCGACCAGTTCGTCAAGGACGCCGTGCGCACCATCACGACGTCCAGGGCGTGGACCAGGCGCTCGGCGATCGTCGTCGTCACCGACGAGAACGACTACACCGGCAACGAGCAGACGGGCGGATGGGAGAACGCGGACGGGTGCTGCGACTCGCCGTACGTCGGCAAGGGGGACCCGCGGGTCTCGGCCGACTGGCCCGGCGGGACCTATGGTGGCGGGCTCGTCCCCGCGATCATCGTCCGCGGCTCTGGTCGTGCGCACCGGGTCGACCACACCCCGTACAACCACTACTCGCTCCTCGCGACCATCGAGCAGAACTGGCACCTGCCCTACCTCGGCCACGCCGGCGACACCGCCGGTGGAGTCCGCCCCATGTGGGCCGCCTTCTCGGGCCGCTGAGGGTTCCTTCCGCTGTGGGCGTGGCCAGCAGGCCACGCCCACAGCGAAGGGTCGGTCGTCCGCACCCGGCCCTTGGGGCGCCACTGCACCGACGTGGTGGTGCTGGCGAACCTCGTCTCGGCTCGTGACGTCCACGAGGAAGTACTGTCGAAGAGGGGCCGAGCCCGCTGCGCAGGATGCTCCTCGCCTGCCGTGACGACGGTGCCGCGATGGTCGTGGAGAACGCCCCCCCAAGCTCTCGAGAGACGAGAACGCGCGGCTGTCCAGCCCGCGCCCGGTGACCTCGAGTAGGTCGCACCGTGCGCGAGAACGCGGCTCGGTCGAGGCGGCGCCGTGGCGCGACCGTTCGGCAGGGATGCCGCACTCGCAACGGCGCCGACCACCCGCGGCTGGACACCCCAGGGCTCCGCGCAGGGACGTCGTCGCCGCGCTGCGGCGGCTCCTTTCCGCACCTGCAGCCGTGTCGAGCGCCGGCGGCCCCCTTCCCGCTCGTCGGCCAGCCGGGCCCCGGGGTCCCACGGGTCGCTGTTACCCATCCGTGACCAACGAACGCTGGACGACGCGTTGCGCAACACGTTGCGCCGGGGTTCACTCGGGCAGGCGCTCGGCGGAGCGGACGCCGGGAGAGCCAAGTCCCCGGCCAACACGAACAACAAAGGAGTTGGACATGCGCGGATCCAGAACCCGGGTGGCGGCAGTGGGAGGTGCCCTCGTCGTCGGAGTCGTCCTGGCGGGCTGTTCGTCGGGGAACGTCTCGTCTGGCGGGGGCTCCGACGGCAAGGCAGGCGAGAAGGTGACCCTCAACCTGGCCACGGTGAACAACCCCCAGATGAAGGACATGGAGAAGCTGAAGACCGAGTTCGAGAAGGCCAACCCTGACATCACGGTCAACTTCCAGGTGATGGAGGAGGGCGACCTGCGCGCCGCCGTGACCGCGGACGTGGCGAGCGGCGCCGGCCAGTACGACGTCGTGACGATCGGCGCGTACGAGACCCCGCAGTGGGGCAAGAACGGCTGGCTCGTCGACCTGACGCCGGACCTGCAGAGCGACTCGTCGTACGACGTGAACGACATCCTCCCG
>JACXUW010000183.1 GCA_014763705.1 Micrococcales bacterium
ACGTGCGCCGCGAGCAGGTCGCGCGCCTTCCACGAGCGCCCGGCGTCGACGTGGGCACGGGCCTCGGCGAGGACGTCGTCGGCGCTCACGCGGCCACCTCCACCGGACCGGCCGCGGCCGCCCCCACGAGCACCTTGTGGACGACGACCCCGGTGGTGACGAGCCCCACCCCGAGGACCGCCCAGGCGACCGAGGGCGCGAGGAGGGCGACGAGGACGCAGCCCCCGGCCACGAGGAGCCCCGGCGCGAGCGACGCGAGCCCGCCGCCGTCGGCGAGCGCGTGCAGGGCGGACAGCGCGAGCATCGCCACCCCCACCGACACCGCCAGGGCGAGCGCGATGCCCCGGGGCGACGCCTCGGACGACCCCGCCACGACGTCGACGGCGGCCGCCAGCGCGGACCCCACCGCCGCGATCGAGGCGAACACGAGGTAGTGCCCGTAGCCGAAGACCCACACCATCCGCTCCCGCTCGACCAGCTCGCCGTTCTTGCGGGCGAAGTAGCCCCACCACAGCGAGAACACGACGAGGAGCCCGCCGACGATGAGCGGCACCATCCCCCACGTGACACCGGCGGTGGCGGAGCTCTCGAACGGCGCCGTGTGCCCCCCGCCGCCCTCGCTGCCGGCACCCGCGGCGATGACGCCCTGGACGGCGGCCACGGCGGCGAGGATGACCTCACCGAGGACGATGATCGTCATGAGGCCGTAGCGCTCGGCGATGTGGTGCGGGTGGAACGGCGTGTAGCCGCTGCGACCCTCGGCGAGCAGGGGCACGGCGAGCTCGGCGCCCACGAGGAGCACGAAGGTCGCGACGAGCCATCCCTCGGGCGCCCAGAGCCGGGCGATCCACAGCACCTGGACGGCCGCGATGCCGCCGGCGTAGGCCAGGGCCGTCGACCGCCCCTCCGGGTGCCCCGCCGCGGCCCGCAGCCACATCGCGACCATCCCGAACCGCATGACGGCGTAGCCCGCGACGACGACTCCCGAGTTGCCGCTGTCGAAGAGCTGGGGCACCCCGGCCGCGAGGACCAGCGCCCCGCTCATGATGACGAAGGTGAGCAGCCGGAACCCGACGTCGTCGTTGTCGTACGCCGAGGCGAACCACGTGTAGTTCATCCACGCCCACCAGATGGCGAACCAGGTGAGGACGTACCCGAGCACGGTGCCGTAGTGCCCGGCGGACAGCCCGTGGTGCAGCTGGGCGGCGTTGCTCGCGACGGCGACGACGAAGACGAGGTCGAAGAGGAGCTCGAGCGGCGTCGAGACCCGGCCGTCCTCGTGCGGGTCGCGCGCGGCGACGGCGCGCCGCAGCGGGACCGGGACGATGCTCACCTCCCCGAGTATGCCGCCGCCCGGCGCGAGCGGCCCGGCACGGCGCACCACCTGCGGGAAGACCGGACCGGTTGCGTGTGTTACCCATGAGTAGCACACTGGTGAGCAAGCGCTCACTTTGCGACGTCTCCGGGAGGACCACCATGGGCCACTACAAGAGCAACCTGCGCGACATCGAGTTCACCCTCTTCGAGGTGCTCGGTCGCGGGGACGTGCTGGGCACCGGCCCGTACGCCGAGCTCGACGCCGACACCGCCCGCGAGATGCTCAAGGAGGTCTCCCGGCTCGCCGAGCACGAGATCGCCGAGTCCTTCGCCGACGCCGACCGCAACCCGCCGGTCTACGACCCCCAGACCCAGGCCGTGACGATGCCGGAGTCGTTCGCGACGTCCTTCGCGGCCTACCGCGACAGCGGCTTCTGGAACATCGACCTGCCCGCCGAGCTCGACGGCACCGTGGCCCCGCCGAGCCTGCGCTGGGCGGTCAACGAGATGCTCCTCGGCGCCAACCCGGCCCTCGCGATGTTCGCCGCGTCCTACTCGTTCGCCAAGCTGCTCCACGTCCTCGGCACCCCGGAGCAGAAGCAGCTCGCGAAGTGGATCGTCGAGAAGGGCTGGCACTGCACGATGGTGCTCACCGAGCCCGACGCCGGCTCGGACGTCGGCGCCGGCCGCACCAAGGCCGTCCAGAACGACGACGGCACCTGGACCATCACCGGCGTGAAGCGGTTCATCACGAGCGCCGAGTCCGACATGGTCGACAACGTCGTCCACTTCGTCCTCGCCCGCCCCGAGGGCGCCGGCCCCGGCACCAAGGGCCTCTCCCTCTTCATCCTGCCGAAGTACCACGTCGACCTCGAGACCGGTGAGCTCGGCGAGCGCAACGGCGTCTACGTGACCAACGTCGAGAAGAAGATGGGCCTCAAGGTCTCCCCCACCTGCGAGCTCACCTTCGGCGGCGACGCCCCGGCCACCGGGACCCTCCTCGGCGAGGTGCACGACGGCATCGCGCAGATGTTCCACGTCATCGAGAACGCCCGGATGATGGTGGGCACCAAGGCGATCGCCACGCTGTCGAGCGGCTACCTCAACGCGCTCGAGTACGCCAAGGAGCGCGTGCAGGGCGCCGACCTCACCCAGATGACCGACAAGACCGCGCCGCGGGTCACCATCACGCACCACCCCGACGTGCGCCGCTCGCTCATGCTCCAGAAGGCGTACGCCGAGGGCCTGCGCGCGCTCGTCCTCTACACCGCGAGCCAGCAGGACGTCGTCGACCAGCACGTGCTGACCACCGGCGAGGAGACCTTCGAGAAGGGCTCGGCCGCCGACGTCGCCAACCGGGTCAACGACCTGCTGCTGCCGATCGTCAAGGGCCTCGGCTCCGAGCGCGCCTGGGTGCTGCTCGGCACCGAGTCGCTGCAGACCTTCGGCGGCTCCGGCTTCCTCCAGGACTACCCGGTCGAGCAGTACGTCCGCGACGCGAAGATCGACACGCTCTACGAGGGCACGACGGCCATCCAGGGCATGGACTTCTTCTTCCGCAAGATCGTCCGCGACAAGGGTCAGGCCCTGACCCACCTCGCCACCCAGATGCAGGAGTTCGCCAAGGACCTCGGCGCGCACGGTGGCCGGATCGACCGCGAGCGCGAGCTGCTCGGCCAGGGCGTCGAGGACGTCCAGGGCATCCTCGGCTACATGGTCGGCGAGCTGATGAAGTCCGACCCGCGCCAGGGCGGCGAGCTGCCGAACCTCTACAAGGTCGGCCAGAACACCTCGCGGCTGCTGCTCGGCGCCGGCGACCTCGTCGTCGGCTGGCTGCTGCTGCGCCAGGCCGCCGTCGCGCTCGAGAAGCTCGAGGCCGGCGCCGAGGGCCGGGACAAGGACTTCTACGAGGGCAAGGTCGCGGCGGCGCAGTTCTACGCCCGGCAGGTCCTCCCGCGGCTGACCGCCGAGCGGGCGATGGCCGAGGCCACCGACAACGACCTCATGGACGTCCCCGAGTCCGCCTTCTGAGGCCCCAACTGCGGCCCCCCTCGACCCCGGGCCCGGCGCGTTGCCCGGAGCACGCGCCGAGCCCGGACCCACGACGACGGCCCGCCCTCTCGCGAGGGCGGGCCGTCGGTCGTCGGTCGTTGTGCCGAGGGTCGGTCAGTGCGGGTCGATGTCCGTGCGGTCGACGCGCGTGCCGGTGGCCGGGTCGACGTGGCTCTCGCGGGTCGTCGTCACCCGCCCGGTGCGGCGGCTGCCGGCCTGCATGAGGAAGGACAGGATGATGGCGAGCACCCCGCCGATCATCAGGATGAGACCGATGGTCGCGAGGCTGATGCCCCCGATGGATGCCGTGACGGCGAAGTAGAGGATCGCTCCGAGCACGAGCAGGAAGATGCCGAGTCCGATGTACATGGGGTCTCCTCGAGGGTCGGGGTCGGCTGACCTGGCGCACCGCACCCTACCTGCGCGAACACCTCGTGTTTAAGGTTTGTGCAGGGAAGTTCGCGCAGGCGTGGTCAGGAGCCCCCGCCGCCCATCCCCGGACCGCTCTGCCGGGCAGTGCGTGCAGCGGCCGCCTCGGCGCCGTAGGGCGCGTCGCCGGTGTAGTCACCGCTCGACCCGCTCCCGCGACGCCGCCGGTCGAGCAGCACCCCCAGCACCACGACGACGGCGAGCAGCGCGATGATCCACCACATCTCGGACCTCCCTCCCGGGGCCGTGCTCACGACCCGTCCGCTCAGGGTGTCAGACGGGCGGGGCGGCGTCCACGGTTCCGGGTCAGACGAACGAGCCGGGGTTGAGGATGCCGTCCGGGTCGAGGGCGGCCTTGACCCGCCGGTTGAGGGCCATCACCTCGGGCCCGAGCTGGTCCTCGAGGCAGGATGCCTTGAGCCGGCCGACCCCGTGCTCGCCGGTGATCGTCCCGCCGAGGTCGATCGCCGCGTGCATGATGTCGTCGAAGGCGAGCCGGGCCCGCCGCTCGGAGTCGGGGTCGGCGGCGTCGTAGACGATCGCCGGATGGGTGTTGCCGTCGCCGGCGTGCGCGACCACCGGGATCTCGACGCCGTGCCGCCGGGCGATGGCCTCGACCTCGGCGAGCAGCGCCGGCAGCTGCGGCACCGGGACGCCGACGTCCTCCGGCAGGACGGCGCCGCGCGGCTCGAGGGCGGTGAAGTGCACCCGCCGCGCCTGGACGAACATCTCGGCCTCGTCGGGGTCGTCGGTGGCGACGACCTCCTTGGCGCCGGTCACCTCGCACGCCGCGACGATCGCCTCCACCTCCTCCGCGCGCGACGGCCCCGGGGCGTCCGACTGGACGAGCAGGAGCGCGCCGGCGTCGCGGTCAAGGCCCATCGGCCGGAAGTCCTCGACGGCGTTGATCGACGCGCGGTCCATCAGCTCGACCATCGACGCGCGGACGGTGCGCCCCAGCTCGACGACGGCGGCGGCGGCGTCGGCGACGCTCGGGAAGAGCGCGACGACGGTGGAGCGCGGTGCCTGGGCCGGGACGAGCCGCAGGACCGCCCGGGTGACGATGCCGAGGGTGCCCTCGGAGCCGACGAAGAGCTTGAGGAGCGAGAGGCCGGCGACGTCCTTGACGCGCTTGCCGCCGAGGGTGACGAGGGTGCCGTCGGCGAGGACGACGTCGAGGCCGAGGACGTAGTCGGTCGTCACGCCGTACTTGACGCAGCAGAGCCCGCCGGCGTTGGTCGCGATGTTGCCGCCGATCGAGCAGATCTCGAACGAGCTCGGGTCCGGTGGGTACCAGAGGCCTTCTGCCGCAGCCGCGTTCTTCACCTCGACGTTGAGGGCGCCGGGCTCGACGACGGCGACGCGGGCGGCGGAGTCGATCTCGACGGCGCGCATCCGCTCGAGGCTGAGGACCACCGTGCCGTCGACGCCCATCGACCCACCGGAGAGGGAGGTGCCGGCGCCGCGAGGGACGACGCCGATGTGATGGCGGGTGGCCCAGCGCAGCGTCGCCTGGACCTGGCTGGCGTCCTCGGCGCGGACGGCGGCGAGCGGCGTGCCGGCGCTCGCGTCGTGGGTCCAGTCGTGCCGGTACTTCTCCAGGGCGGCGGGGTCGGTGGTGACGACTCCCTGCGGGAGGGCCTCGGCGAGCTCGGCGACGGCGGCTGCGGCGTCCATCCCCCCAGCCTCTCAGAGTCGTGTGCCCGGGTGGTCGCCGGGACGACCGGGCGAGCACACGACCGGGCCCCTGTGGAGAACCGCGCGGCCGGCCGGGCCTGATGCGCCACTCTTCGGCGCATGCAGACGACGTGGCAGGAGGCCGCCCGGCGCCAGTGCGGGGTGCTCTCCGAACGCCGGCTGCGCGAGCTGCGGGTGACTCGCGCGTTCGTCCGCAACCAGGTCCGCGCCGGGCGATGGGTCGAGCGCACCCACTCGGTGTACACGACGACCACCGGGCCGCTCTCCCGCGAGCAACGGCTCTGGGTCGCCGTCGAGCACGCCGGGCCCGAGGCGCTGCTCGGTGGGCTGACGGCCGCCGGCGTTCACGGCCTGCGCCACTGGGAGCGCGACGCGGTCACCGTCCTCGTCCCCGCCCCGCTGTCGTTCGACCCCGTCGACGGGGTGGACTTCGTCCGGACCCGGCGCGACCTCGCGGCGATGAGGCATCCGCGGCTCGACCCACGGACCGCGCGGGTCGAGCCCGCGGTCCTCCTCTTCGCGGCGGCCGAGCGGTCGGAGCGGACGGCCCTCGGGGCGGTGACGGCCTGCATCCAGCAACGCCTGACGACGGCGGAGCTGATGCTCGAGTGGACCCGGCGGCTGCGTCCACTGCGGCGCGCTGCTCGGCTGCGCGCGCTCCTGGCCGACGTCGCGGGCGGTTCGCAGTCACTGGCGGAGGTCGACGTCGTGCGGATGTGCCGCACCTGGGGCATCGCCCGCCCGCGCCGCCAGGTGCGTCGCCGGGACCGCTCGGGCCGACTGCGCTGGACGGACTGCGAGTGGGACCTCCCGGACGGCCGCGTGCTGGTCCTCGAGATCGACGGCGCGTTCCACCTCGACGTGGAGAGCTGGGCCGAGGACATCCGGCGCCAGCGGGGGCTCACGACGGACCGCCGCGTGGTCGTCCGGTGCACCGCGCAGGAGGCGCGGTTCGAGCAGCCGGACCTGGTGCGCGACCTGTTCGCGCTCGGCGTGCCGCGCGCCGCCTGAGTCGTGTGCCCAGGTGGCTGCCCGGGCAGCCACCTGGGCACA
>JACXUW010000184.1 GCA_014763705.1 Micrococcales bacterium
CTCCCGGAGCGCGGGCGCGGCCGGGTCCGCACGCCGTCCGGCATCCACGCCGCCCGCATCGCCCCGCCCGTGGTCGCCACTGCGCCCGACCCCGCCCCGGCGGGCTGAGCCGGCCGGCCCGGGAACCGTGGAGCGTCCCGTGCGTCGAAGGTCCGTGAGCCGCCCGCGTCCCTCGACCCTCGCCCTCTCGGTCCTCGTCGGTCTCCTCGTCCTCGGTGGCTGTGGCCGGTCCGCGGCACCGACCGGCGGGGTGGTCGACGACGGGACCCCGTTCGGCCGGATGGCCGCCGCCGCGGCGACCGCGTGGCGCGACGCCGGGCTCGGAACGCGGTGGAGCGACGGCTTCGTGCCCCTCGAGCCGCTGACCGTCGAGCCGCTGTGGATCGAGGACGGCACCCTCAAGGCGTCCTTCTACGGCGGATGGATCCGCACCGCCACCTTCCCCGACGAGGCGGGGTCGGGCGTCGTCCGCTTCCCGGACGGCTCCGCGCTGGAGGTCCCGCTCGTCGGGGCGCGTACCGCCGTCGGGCAGCTCCCTGCTCGCTCCGGTGACTGCCCGACCGACTCCGGGTCGTCGGAGTGCCGCTGGGTGACGCTCACCGCGGCTCGCCTCGGCACGACGAGGCTCGGCACCTCCCGCGGAGAAGCGAGCGTGCCGGCCTGGCTGTTCACCGTCGAGGGGCTGTCGCGGCCGCTGGTCCGGGTCGCCGTCGCGCCCGCGGCGGTCACGTCGCTCCCGGAGCTCCCCGCCCCGGGAGCGGGTCGCGAGGCGGGGATCGTGTCCGCGCTGTACCTCGGGCCGGTGGGCGGCACCACCCTCGGCGTCGACGTGGGCACCGGGTCGTGCGACACGGACCCCCGCGGCCTCGTCGCCGAGTACCCGGACCTCGTCGTCGTCGGGGGCGCGGTCACCACGCCGGCCCCCGGGACGGCCTGCGACTCGATGCTGGTCGTCCACCGCGTCGAGGTCCACCTGCACCAGCCACTGGGGACGCGCCCGGTCATCGACGCGGTGAGCGGCCAGCCGCTGCGGCCGGCACCGACCGCACCGAGCGGCTGATCAGCGGCCTGACAGCTTGCGCCAGACCGACCTGCGCGGCGGGTCGGTGAGGGGGGTCGGCTGCTCGGGGTTGAGGTCGACGGCGCCCTCGGTCGGCGCGTAGGCCGCGTGCGCCCGCTGGCGGTGGCGCGGCGCGACGGGGGTGACCGGCTCCGGCTCGCGGCCCCACCCGCTGGCCGCCCCGGCCCCGGGACGTGAGGGCGGCGGGGCGTCCGCGGGTGGCACCGCCCACGGGGCGATCCGGCCCTCGAGCGTCGGTGCGGTGCGGCGCAGCGCCGGGCGCGCCGGCTCCGGCGCGTCGCGGACCACGCGGCGGACGGCCGGGGCCGCCGGCGGGATCGGCGGGGCCGCGACGGCGGGCGCGTCCCAGGCCGCGCGCAGCCGGGACCGGGGCACCGTGGTCTCGTCGACGTCGTGCTCCCCGATCACGGCATCCATCGTAGGGAGGTGGACCCCCTCGGCGCCCGGGTTCGGAGCAGCTCGGCGCCCCACCCGGGCGGAGTGGCGGGGCCCCCGGGCGCGGTGTCTCGCTAGGCTGCCGGACGTGGCGGACGAGACGCGCGTGGTCGAGCCCGGTGGGTGGCGTGACGCCGTCGCCGCCGCCCGCTCCGAGGGCTTCGCGTTCGTCGACTGGCTGAGCGCCGTCGACCGGCTGCACGACGAGGCCGCACCCGGCTTCGACGTCGTCTGCCACCTCCTCGACGTCCGCACGCCCGGGGCGTTGCGCGGCCTGCTCCTGACCACCCGCGTCGCCGACGGTGAGGCCCTCGACTCGGTGACCGGCGTCGCGCCCGGCGCCGCCTGGCACGAGCGCGAGACGCACGAGATGTTCGGCATCGACTTCGCCGGGTTCGACGACGGCACCGGTCTCGGTCTGCGCCCCCTCCTGCTCCCCGACGGGTTCGAGGGCACGCCGCTGCGCAAGTCCTTCCAGCTCGCGGCCCGGGCGAGCAAGCCGTGGCCGGGCGGCAAGGAGCCGGGCGAGGGCCACGAGTCGTCGCGCTCGCCCAGCCGCCGCCGCGTCCAGGCGCCCGGGGTCCCGCCGCCGGAGTGGGGGCCGCGATGACCCTGCTCGAGGCCGTCCTCCGCGCGGTCGCCGCTCTCGCCGCGTTCCTCGTCCTGCCGCTGCTCGTCGGCCAGGCCGAGCACAAGGTGATGGCGCACATGCAGGGCCGGCTCGGCCCGATGTACGCCGGCGGCTTCCACGGCTGGGCCCAGCTCGTCGCCGACGGCGTGAAGTTCCTCCAGAAGGAGGACATCACGCCGCGCGCCGCCGACCGGTGGGTCTTCCGGCTCGCGCCCGCCGTCGCCCTCGTGCCCTACCTCGTCGCCCTCGCCACCGTGCCGGTGCACCCCGGCGTCGCCGCCGTCGACGTCCCCGGGTCCCTCGTCCTCGTCCTCGCCGCCACCTCGGTCGGCGCGCTCGGCACCCTGATGGCCGGCTGGTCGAGCGCCAACAAGTACTCGCTCATCGGCGGCCTGCGCGCGGCCGCCCAGCTCGTGTCGTACGAGCTGCCGATCGTCCTCGCCCTGGCGTCGATCGCCCTGGCCGGTGGGTCGCTCTCGCTCGTCGTCCTCGCCGACCGCTGGACGCCGCTCTGGCTGCTCTGGCAGCTGCCGGGCGCGGTCGTCTTCCTCGTCGCCGCGGTCGCCGAGCTGCAGCGACCGCCGTTCGACATGCCCGTCGCCGACGCCGAGCTCGTCATGGGTGCGTGGACCGAGTACACCGGGCTGCGCTTCGCCTTCTTCCTCCTGTCCGAGTACGCCGGCATCGTCGTGATGTCGCTGCTCTTCTCGGTGCTCTGGCTCGGCGGATGGCACGGGCCGTTGCCCGACGCGCTCGGCTGGCTCTGGACCCTGCTCAAGGGGTTCGCCGTCGCGCTCGTCGTCATCTGGGTGCGGGTGGCCTGGCCCCGGCTGCGCGAGGACCAGCTGCAGCGCCTCGCCTGGCTGTGGCTCGTGCCGCTGGCCCTCCTCCAGCTGCTCCTCACGGGGGCCGGGGTGGTGCTCGGATGGTGAGCGAGAAGGACACCCGGGGCCGCGGCGGCCTGCCCGGCGTGCTCAAGGGCCTCGCGACGACGGCCCGCACCGCGCTGCGCCCCACGCACACCGCGGAGTACCCGGACGTGGCGCCGGAGCTGCCACCGCGCAGCCGCGGTGTCATCGCGCTGCTCGAGGAGAACTGCACCTCGTGCATGCTCTGTGCGCGCGAGTGTCCCGACTGGTGCATCTACATCGACTCGCACAAGGAGACGATCCCCGCCTCCACGCCGGGCGGCCGCGAGCGGCAGCGCAACGTCCTCGACCGCTTCGCCATCGACTTCTCGCTGTGCATGTACTGCGGCATCTGCATCGAGGTGTGCCCGTTCGACGCGCTCTTCTGGAGCCCGCAGTTCGAGTACGCGGAGGTCGACATCCGTGACCTCCTCCACGAGAAGGACAGGCTCGGGGAGTGGATGCGCACCGTGCCGCCGCCGCCGGCGCTCGACGAGAAGGCCGCCGAGCCGGCCGAGGTCGCCGCCGCCAACCGCCCGGCCCGTGGGACCGGCCTCGTCGCCGGGGGTGGCGCCGCCCGCCCGCCGCGGACCGTGCGGCCCAGGGTCGTCCGCGAGGAGCTCGAGTGACCGCCCTCGACACCGCCTTCGCGGCGAGCGCCGTGCTCGCCGTCCTCGGGGGCCTGTTCGCCGTGACGACGCGGCACGTCGTCCACGCGGCCCTGTGGCTCGTCGTCGCGCTGCTCGGGGTCGCCGGCTCGCTGCTCGTCCTCGGTGCCGAGCTCGTCGCGCTCGTCCTCGTCCTCGTCTACGTCGGGGCCGTCGTCGTCCTCGTCCTCTTCGCGCTGATGCTCACCCGCGCGCCGATCGGTCCCGACCGCGCCCACGCGGTCGGTCCGTGGCGGGCGGTCGGGGCGGCGCTGCTCGGCCTCGCGACCGCCGGGCTGCTGGCCAGCGTCCTCGTCCCGCTCGCCGACGGCACCGTCCGGCGCTCCGACGTAGCGACGACCCAGGTCGCCGGGCAGCTCTTCGGCACCTGGGTGTGGCCGTTCGAGCTCCTGTCGCTGCTGCTCCTCGCGGCCCTCGTCGGCGCCCTCGCCGTGGCCCGTGGCTCCCGCGACGCCGCGGGTCCGGAGGCCACGTCGTGATCCACCTCGTCGGTCCGTACCTCCTGGCCTCGGCCCTCGTCGGGCTCGGTGTCGCAGGGGTCGCGGTGCGCCGCAACGCCGTCCTCGTCCTCGTCGGGGTCGAGCTGATGCTCTCCGGCGGCCTCGTGCTCCTCGTGACGACCCAGGCCGCGGGGGCGGACCGGTGGGCGGCCGGCAGCGTGCTCCCGCTGTTCACCATCACCATCGCGGCGGCCGAGGTGGTCGTCGCACTGGCCGTCGTCCTGGCCGTGTTCCGGCGGCGTGGCTCCATCGACCTCGACGAGCCGAGCCCGGCGGAGACCACGGCGGAGGTCGGGCCGTGAGCCCGTTGCTGCTCGTCCTCGTCCCGGCGGCCGCGGCCGCCCTCGGGGTCGCGGTCCGGCGCGACGACCGGCTCGTCGCCGGGGTCGCCACGATCGCGTCCGGTGCGACCCTCCTGCTCGCCGTCGTCGCGTGGATCGCCCAGCGTGGCACCGTGACCGGCCACACCTTCCCCTTGCCGGTGGGCGAGCTGCACGTCCCGCTCGGTACCGTCACCGACCCCACCCGGCTCGCCCTGGCGACCGTCGTCGCCCTCGTCGCGACCGCCGTGCAGGTCTACTCCACGTGGTACCTCGGCACCGACGACCGGTACGGCCAGTTCGCGGCCACCGTGTCGCTGTTCACCGCCGCGATGCTCCTCGTCGTCGTCTCCGCCGACCTCGTCCTCACCGTCGTCGGCTGGGAGGTGATGGGCTGGTGCTCCTACCTGCTCATCGGGCACTGGTCGCGCCGACCCGCGGCCCGGCGGGCGGCGCTCAAGGCGTTCCTCGTGACCCGGGTGGCCGACATCGGGTTCGTCCTCGGCATCGTCGGGCTCGCCGCCGGGGCGGGCACGACCGCGCTCGGCGGCGTGGTGCAGGCGTGGGCCCGCCCGACGGAGTGCGTCGACACGGCGGTGCAGACCGGGCTGACGGTCGGGGAGGGGCTCACGGCCTGCGCGGCACCGGACGCCCGGCTGCGCGCCATCCTCCTCGTCCTCGTCGTCGTCGGGGTGCTCGGCAAGTCGGCGCAGGTCCCGTTCCAGGACTGGCTGGCCGACGCGATGGAGGGCCCGACGCCGGCGAGCGCGCTCATCCACGCCGCGACGATGGTGGCCGCCGGCACCGTCGTGCTCTCCGGCCTCTTCCCGCTGCTCGCCGACAGCCCGTCGGCGCGGTGGTTCCTCGGGGTGGCGGTCTCCGTGACGATGCTGCTCGCCGCGGTCCTCGCCTTCGCCCAGAGCGACCTCAAGCGGATGCTCGCGTGGTCGACGGTCAGCCAGGTGGCCGTGATGCTCGCCGCGGTCGCCGCGGCGCCGGGCGACGCGGGCCCCGGCGCCGGGCTGCTCCACCTGTGGTCGCACGCGCTCTTCAAGTCGCTGCTCTTCCTCGCCATCGGCTGGGCCGCCGTCGCCGCCGGGGGGACCGCGGCCACCGCTCTGCGCGGCAGCGCCACCGCCGCACCGGTCCTGCGGGTCGCGTTCCTCGTCGGGTTCCTGTCGCTCGCCGGGGTGCCGCTCGTCGTCGGCGGCGTCTCGAAGGAGCACGTCCTCGCCGCCGCGTGGGACGGTGCGGTCGGCGCCGACGGGCCGGGGGTCGTCGTCCTCGTCGCCCTCGTCCTCACCTCGGCCGTCACCGCCGCGTACTCGACCCGCGGCTACCTCGTCCTCACCGCGCACCTGCGCCAGCGGCCGTCCGCCGGTGCCGTGACGCCGGCCGCCCCGACCGTCCTCTGGGTGCTCACCGTCCTCACGGTCTTCGGGGGCCTCGTCGTCCTCACCGGGTCCTTCGGCGTGCACGAGGTCTCACTGCTCTGGCTCGTGCTCACCGTCCTCGTCGTCGGTGTCGGGGTGGCCGTCGCGCTCCGGGGCGGCTTCGACCGAGACCCCGCCGAGGTGCTCGCCCGCCGGTTCGTCCCGCACGCGGACCGCGGCCTCGGCGTCGACGCGCTCTACCGCCGCGTCGTCGCCCGCCCGGTGCTGCGGCTGGCCCGGCTCGTCGCGTTCCTCGACACCGAGGTCGTCGACGCCTACGTCCGCGGCGCCGCCGTCGCCACCCGCGCGGCCGGCTGGACCGGGGTGCGCCTCCACCGCCGCGAGCGGCCGTCCGCCGGCGTCGGGCTCGTCCTCGCCGGAGTGCTCGTCCTCGGCATCGCGGGGGTGCTCGCGTGGTCGTGAGCCTGCTCCTCGCGCTCCCCGCCGCCGTCGGCCTCTGGCTGGTCAGCGGTGGCCGGGCCCTCCCGGTGCGCCCCGCCCGCGTCCTCGCCGCCGGGACTGCGGTCGCGACCCTCGGGCTCGCGGTCGCCGTCGTCGTCACGGGCGCCG
>JACXUW010000647.1 GCA_014763705.1 Micrococcales bacterium
CGCGGAGGGTCTCGGCCAGCGCGGCCTGGCTCGCGTGGTCGACCCCCGCGGTCGGCTCGTCCATGACGAGCAGGTCCGGGCGGCCGGCGAGGGCCCGGGCGATGAGGACCCGGCGCTGCTGCCCGCCGGAGAGGGCCGCGACCTCCTCGTCCGCGCGGTCGGCGAGCCCGACGGCCGCGATCGAGGCGGCGACGATCTCGCGGTCGGTGCGGCCCGCGGGCCTCCACCACGGACGGTGCGGCAGGCGCCCGACCGCGACGATCTCGGCGACCGTCGCGCGCACCGCGCTCGAGAGCGAGTGGCGCTGGGGCACGTAGCCGATACGGGTGTGCTCGTGGAACTGGTTGCGCGGCACGCCGAGCAGGCGCACCTCCCCGCCCTGGTGCTCGGTGAGGCCGAGCAGCCCGCGGACGAGCGTCGACTTGCCGGACCCGTTGGGCCCGAGGAGGGCGACGACCTCGCCCGCCCGGATGGTGAGGTCGACGTCGGAGACGACCGTGCGGTCGGCGTACCCGAAGGCCGCCGACCGCAGCTCGATGAGGGGAGCCCCGCCGCTCAGCTGCACCGTTGCCCCTCCTCGAGCGTCGCGAGGTTGCTGCGCATCACCTCAAGGTAGTCGCTGCCCTTCGACGTGCTCGTGATCCCCTCGATGGGGTCGAGGACGGCGACGGTGGCCCCGGTCTCGCGGGCCAGGGTCTCGGCGAGCGCGGGGGAGACGAGGGTCTCGGCGTACACCGTCGTCACGCCGTGCTCCTCGATGTAGGTGGCGAGGTCGCGCAGGGTCGCGGCGTCCGGCTCGGCGTCCGGCGAGATGCCGGCGATGCCCTCCTGCGAGAGGCCGTAGCGCTGGGCGAGGTAACCGAACGCGGCGTGGCCGGTGACGAGGTCCTTGCTGGCGCACGACGCGAGGCCGGCGCGGTACTCGCCGTCGAGGGCCCGCAGCTGCGCGACGACCTGCTCGGCGCCGGCCCGGTACCGGGCGGCGTGGGCGGGGTCGGCGGTCGCGAACCGCTCGCCGACCGCGCTCGCGACCTTCTGGAACCGCACCGGGTCGAGCCAGAAGTGCGGGTCCTGCCCGGTCGCGTCCGTGCCACCGTGGTCGTGGCCCTCCGCGGCCGCCGTGAGGCTGAGGTCGGCGTCCGGGGAGACGTCGAAGCCGGCCCTCGCGGCCTCGCTCGCCACGGCGTCGTCGACCGCCGGCTGGAACCCCTTGAGGTAGACGACGACGTCGGACTGTGCCATCTCGCCGACGTCCTTCGGGGTCAGCTCGAGGTCGTGCGGCTCGGCCCCCGGCTTGGTG
>JACXUW010000648.1 GCA_014763705.1 Micrococcales bacterium
ACCCCCAAAGTCGACCCCCGAAGGCCCTGCCGCACAGGGGTCCCCGGCTGCTAGATTCGGGATGTTCCGTCGGGTTTCAGCAGGGGATCCCGGCTCGAGCACCAGGCTGGGTCATGTCAGCACCTCAGCTGTACCCGGGTGGTCACGCATGCCACCACGGCGCAGGGCCACGACGCACCATCCGGCGTCGTGAGCTGCCCCGCGCCTCCCTCCACCTCCCGGCGTGCCCTGCGCCGAGTCCCGGTCTCCCCCGGGGCACCCCACGCCGGACCGACCCAGCGGGTCACGTCCCTCCGGGGGCGGGCCCGTTCGATCCGCTCCGGTCGCCCTCGTGGTGGCCGGACGGGTCGGCGGATGCCGGGACGGCGGTGGCCGGTGCACGGCCGCCGGTCGCCTTTCCTCTGTGCCTCCCGGTGTCCGCGGGGGCCGCCCCACGGTGAGGCCGCACCCTCCCGTGGGGCGGCGGCCGCCCCTCAGGCGCCGGTGAGCAGGACCGCGAGGGCGTCGGCGTCGGTCACCGGTCGGTCGCAGACGAAACCCCGGCACACGTAGGCCGCGGGCGACCCGCCGACGAGCGGCCGGTCCGCGAGCAGCGGGATGCCGGGGGAGTCCGGTGCACCCGCCACGTGCACGAGCCCGGGCGAGGTCGACCGGCGCACCTGCCCGAGGAGGGCGCGGGCCTGCGGGCCGTCGCCGACGACCGCCACCTGGAGCGGCCCCGCGTGCAGCGCCTCGGCCACCGCGAGCGCCCAGCCGGCGAAGCGGGGCTCGGCGGCCGCGACGCTCCCGCACGCCTCGAGGGCCCGCTCGGCCGCCTCCCGGTGCCGCGTCGACCCGGTGAGCGCCGCCAGCGTCGTCAGCGCGCCGGCGAGGGCCGAGGCCCCGGACGGCTCCGCGTTGTCACTGCGGTTCGCCGGCCGGGCGAACAGCGCCGGCGCGTCGTGGGCGGTGTCGTGCAGGGTGCCGGCGGCGTCGACGAACCGGGCCAGGGCACGGTCGAGCAGGTCCTGGGCGGCGGTGAGCCACCTGGCCTCCCCGCTCGCCTGGTGGAGGGCGAGCAGTCCCTCGGCGAGGTCCGCGTGGTCGTCCAGGACCGCGGGCGCGGACGAGACCTGCCCGGCCCGCGACGTGCGGCGCAGCACCCCGTCGACGTCGTGCGTGGCGAGGACGAACGCCGCGGCCCCGGTCGCCGCCTCGACGAGGTCGGGCCGGTCGAGGAGGGCACCGGCTTCGGCGAGCGCGGCCACGGCCAGCCCGTTCCACGCGGTGACGACCTTGTCGTCGCGGGCGGGCTGGCC
>JACXUW010000649.1 GCA_014763705.1 Micrococcales bacterium
GGACGAGGAGCGTCCGGGCGGCCGGGTCGGGCTGTGGCGGCGGGGGAGGGGTGCTCGCGGTCGGGCTCACCCGCACGACCCTACCGACGCGGGCGCACCGACAACGGGCCGTCCGGGACGCGGCTCAGGCCGGCATCGCGGGTGGCGCCGGGGGAGCGGGCGGCGTGCCGAGCGGACCCTGCGACGACCCCGGGAGCGCTCGGACCGCGAGCCCCGCGACGACGAGGGTGATGCCCGCGAGGAGGGCGAAGAGCCCCAGCCACACCGCGATGCCGAGGGCGGCCCGGCCGGGGTTGGCCATGAAGAGGATGCCGGCCACGACGAGGAAGACCGCGCCGAGGACGCGCAGCCAGCGTGGTGTGCCGCCGGTGACCGTGAGGGCCGCGTAGCCCTCGAGCAGGCCGCGGACCACGAGCCACAGACCGAGCACCCATGTGAGGGTCACCGCGGCGTAGACGGGGTTGAACAGCGCGACGAGGGCGGCGAGGAGGGACAGGACGCCGATGGCGACCAGCACCCCGCGCGCGAGCCCGCCCGGAGCGGAGAACGCGCCGACGAGGGCCATCACGCCGTCGACGAGGGCGAAGACACCCCAGAGGACCACGAGGCTGAGACCGGTGCTGACCGGCCGCGCCATCGCGAGGACGCCGAAGAGGACCGCGACGACCCCCTGGACCACGAGGACCTGCCACCCGACGACCCGCACGACGACCTCCCGGAGAGCGACGCCGGGCACGGTCGGCCCGGACGTGGACAGTCTCGCGCGCCGCCGGGCCCCGTGTCACGCGTCGCCGCGCCGGACCCGGTTGCGGCTCAGCCGCGCGGGTGGTGGCTGTCGCGCCAGTCGAGGAGGTCGCGGATCGGGCCGATGTCGTGGTCGGGACCGTTGAGGCCGACGGTGAAGAGCCGCGTGCCGACGTCGTACAGCGCCTGCGCCCCGGCGGCGTAGTCGCCGACGTCCTCGGGGAAACGGCCCGGTCTGGGTGAGACACCGGCCGATCGCTCGATCTCGTCCGGGGAGCGGCCGACCCTCGCGCACCACTCGTCGAGGACGGCGTGCTTGCGCGCGACCGTCTCCGGGTCGCCGAACCCGTGCCAGATGTCGGCGTGCTCGGCGACGATGCGCAGCGTCTTCCGCTCGCCACCACCACCGATGAGGACCGGGATCTTCCGCGTCGGCGCCGGGTTGAGCTTCGCCCAGCGCTCCTCGATCAGCGGCAGGTCACGGGCGAGGGCCGGCTGATCCTCGGCATCGGCTCGGGCTGGTTCGAGCGCGACTACACCGAGTACGGG
>JACXUW010000185.1 GCA_014763705.1 Micrococcales bacterium
GAGCGCGGCCCGTCCGCCGACGACCCCGCCGTGCGCTCGGTGGTGGGTCTCGCGACGTGGCTCGGCCCGGCCGACCCCGTCGGCCCGATGGACGGGCGCGACGTCCTCCTCGTGCACGGGGACGCCGACCGCGTCGCCTCGGTCGACCGGGTCCGCGCCGCCGCGAACGGCCTCGGCAGGCGCAGTGGTCTCGTCACCGTGCGCGGCGGGAGCCACTCGATGCTGCGCCACCACGCCGCGTTCGACGGTCTCGCCGCCCGATGGGTGGCGTCGAGCCTGCTCGGCGACGACCCCGGCGCCGTCCTCGCCCGGGTGCTCGCCGGTGAGCGCGAGGTGGAGGCCTGACCCTCGGAGCCCGGGAGCACGACGAACGGCCCCGGACGGTGGTCCGGGGCCGTTCGTGGTGGTGGGCGATACTGGGTTTGAACCAGTGACCTCTTCCGTGTCAAGGAAGCGCGCTACCACTGCGCCAATCGCCCGTGAGGGGGTACTTCTCGAGGTGGAGACGGGATTTGAACCCGTGTACGCGGCTTTGCAGGCCGCTGCCTCGCCTCTCGGCCACTCCACCATTGGGGGCGGCTAACCCTCCGAGCGGATGACCGGGTTCGAACCGGCGACCTCAACCTTGGCAAGGTTGCGCTCTACCAACTGAGCTACATCCGCGCGCGACGAGCGGTGATGTCCGTGCGGAACCCCTCTCGGCGTGCTCCGAGACAGTAGCCGATCCGCGCGACGAACTCCAAACCGGGACCTCCCCCGCCGTCGTGGACTCAGCGGTCGGACTCGGCGGCCCCGACGCCCGCCGTCGAGGGGGCGTCGTCGGCGCGGTTCGGGGCGTCGGCGAGCGGGGTGAGGGGGCGCTTGGCCGCGTCCCGGAGGCTGCGCAGGTCGAGCTCGTCGGAGTCGTCGTCGGCGAGCCGGTAGCCGGCGAAGGGGTCCTGCTGCACCGGCGGGGCCGGCCGGCGCCGGTCGCGCACCCAGGCGAGGAACCGGGTGTGCAGCGAGCGCCGCTCCTCGGCCGGCCACAGCTCGCGGATGGCGGCGTTGAGCGCCGCCCCGATGAGCACGGCGATGGCCAGGGCGTAGAGCCAGATGAGGATGACGATCGGCGCCGAGAGCGGGCCGTAGATCGAGGTGCCCCCGACCGAGGCGCCGATGGTGCCCCGCACGACGAACGACGCCAGGGCCCAGATGACGAGGGTGAGGACGGCGCCGGGCACGTCACGGGTCCACGGCGACCGGCGCGGTGTCGACACGTGGTAGAGGCTCGCGAGGCCGCCGACCGTGAGCAGCGTGACGAGCGGCCAGTAGAGGAGGACGACCGGGTGCCAGGGCTCGGGCAGCCAGCCCCTGATGATGTCCGGCCCGAGCAGCACGAGCGGGATCGTGATGATGCCCATGACGAGGGCCACGACGTAGAGCGAGAAGGAGAGGGCGCGGGTCTGCACGATCCCGCGGACGCCCGACTGCCCGTACATGATCGAGATGGTGTCGACGAAGACGTTGAGCGCACGCGACCCCGACCACAGCGAGAGGACGAAGCCGATGGACAGCAGGTCGGCGCGCCCGCCGCGGAACACGTCGTCGACCGTCGGGCCGAGGACGGTGTTGATGACGTCGGAGGTGAGGAACTGCGTCGAGTAGTCGAGGATCGCCCGGCGCACGTCCTCGACGGTGTCCGGGCCGAGGGCGTCCCGCAGGTAGCCGAGGCCACCGAAGAGCCCGAGGACGAGGGGTGGCAGCGACAGCAGCGCGAAGAACCCGGCCTCCGACGCGAGCCCGGTGACCCGGTAGCGCAGGCAGATCCTCGTCGTGACGACGGTGAGCCGGGCGACCGGCAGCGCCCCCGGGACCCGCGAGAGGGCCCGGCGCACACGGCGCTTCGCGTCGGTCATGCGGTCCACGGTATCCGCCGTACAGTGCAACGGTGCGCACCCACGACGTGACCAACCAGGTGCCGCCCCTCGTGGGGCTCGACGTCCTTGGGGCGGACGCGGCCCTCGACGAGGCCGTCGCGCGCTGGGTCCGGCCCCACGACGCGGACGGTGCCGCCGCCCTGCACGACCTCGGCCGGCTCGCCGGGACGGCCGAGGTGCGGACCTGGGCCGACCAGGCCGACCGGGTGACCCCGCTGCTGCGCACGCACTCCCCGACCGGCGAGCGGCTCGACGAGGTCGAGTACCACCCCGCCTACCACCGGCTGATGGAGGTCGCGGTCGGTGAGGGCCTGACCGCCGAGCCGTGGACCCGCCCCGAGGGCTCCGGCGCCCACGCCCGCCGCGCCGCCGGCTTCGTCCTGTGGTCGCAGGTCGAGGCGGGCCACCTCTGCCCGGTCTCGATGACCTACGCCGCCGTGCCCGCGCTGGCCCACGCCGACCCCGCCGTCGCGGACCCGTGGGTGGCCGGCCTCGCCTCCCGCGCGTACGACGGCGCGCTGCGACCCCGCGCCGAGAAGCCGGGCCTGACGCTCGGGATGGGGATGACCGAGAAGCAGGGCGGCTCGGACGTCCGGGCCAACACCACCCGGGCCACGGCCGCACCGGACGGTCCGCTGGCCGGCGACACCTACCGGCTCACCGGCCACAAGTGGTTCTGCTCGGCCCCGATGAGCGATGGCTTCCTCGTCCTCGCGCAGGCGGACGCCGGCCCCACCTGCTTCCTCCTCCCCCGAGTCCTCGACGACGGCGCGCGCAACACCGTCCGGCTGCAGCGCCTCAAGGACAAGCTGGGCAACCGCTCCAACGCCTCCTCGGAGATCGAGCTCGACGACGCCTGGGCCGTGCGGGTGGGCGACGAGGGCCGGGGCGTGCGCACGATCATCGACATGGTCGCCTCGACCAGGCTCGACTGCGTCCTCGGCTCCAGCGCGACGATGCGGGCCGCGCTGACCCGCGCCGTGCACCACGCCCGGCACCGGTCGGCGTTCGGGGCCCGGCTGCTCGACCAGCCGCTGATGCGCAACGTGCTGACCGACCTCGCGCTGGAGTCGGAGGCGGCCACCGTCCTCGCCCTGCGGCTCGCCCACGCCGTCGACGCGGGCGAGAGCGAGCTCGGCCGGCTCGGCGTGGCGCTCGGCAAGTTCTGGGTCTGCAAGCGCACCGCCCCGATGGTCGCCGAGGCGCTGGAGTGCCTCGGTGGCAACGGGTACGTCGAGGAGAACGGGCTGGCCCGGCTCTACCGGGAGGCGCCGCTCAACTCGATCTGGGAGGGGTCGGGCAACGTCAACGCCCTCGACGTCCTGCGCGCCGTCGCCCGCGAGCCCGGGACCCTCGCCGCGCTCGGCAAGGAGCTCGCCCTCGCCCGGGGCCACGACGCCGCGCTCGACGCCGCCATCGACGCGTGCGACGAGGTCGGCTCCCTCGCGGTCGCCGAGGACGCGCCGTGGCACGCCCGGCGGGTCGTCGAGCGGCTCGCCGTGACGCTGCAGGCCGCGCTGCTCGTGCAGCACTCCCCCGGCCCGGTGGCCGACGCGTTCGTGGCGAGCCGGGTGCGGGGCGAGCACGGAGCGGTGTTCGGCACCCTCGACGCCGGCCTCGGGGCCGCGACGGTCGCCGCCGTCCTCGACCGGGCGCTGCCGGCCTGAGCGGACGCACCGCCCGCGGCGGCGCTCAGGGCGAGAGCTCGAGCCGCTGCCGCTCCGCCTCGACGTCGAAGTCTGCCGCGGGCCACTGCGGGTCCATCCCCTCCAGCGCCTCGAGCAGCAGGTTGGTCACGGCCAGCCGCGCGTACCACTTCCGGTCGGCGGGCACGACGTGCCAGGGCGCCGCGTCCGTGGAGCACTTCTCCAGCGCCACCCGGTACGCCTCCATGTAGTCGGCCCAGCGGCCGCGCTCGTCGAGGTCTGCGGGGTTGTACTTCCAGTACTTGTCGCCCCGCGAGAGCCGCTCCGCGAGGCGGGACTTCTGCTCCTCGGGCGAGAGGTGGAGCATCACCTTGACGATCGTCGTGCCGTCGTCGACGACGCCCTGCTCGAACCGGTTGATCTGCGCGTACCGGCGCGACCACGTGGCGGGCGGGACGAGGTCGTGGACCCGGACGACGAGGACGTCCTCGTAGTGCGAGCGGTCGAAGACGCCGATCATCCCGGGCCCGGGCAGTGCGCGGCGGATCCGCCAGAGGAACGGGTGGCGCCGCTCCTCGGCCGACGGCGCCTTGAACGCGGTGATCCGCACCCCCTGCGGGTCGACCGCGCCGACGACGTGGCGCATGATGCCGCCCTTGCCGGAGGTGTCCATCCCCTGGATGACGAGGAGCACCGAGCGGGTCCCCCCGCCCCTGGACTCGGCGTACAGGCGTTCCTGGAGGTCGGAGAGGCGTTGCTGGAGCTCGGCCATCACCTTCTCGCCGTCCTTCTTCGCCCCGTCGAAGCCCGGCGTGGAGCGCGGGTCGAGCTCGGCCAGCGAGAAGCCCGGGCCGGGCCGCAGCACCTGCGACCACGAGCGGACCTCCACCGCGTCGTCGGCGCGCGCCTCGGCGGCCGCCTCCCGCTTCTTTCGCGCCTTCTTCGCCGCCTTGCCGTCGAGCGCAGCGCCCTCGACCTCGGCCTTCGTCGTCGTCGACCGCTTCTTCGCGCCCTTGCCCATGGCGGCATCCTCGCAGAGCCGGGCTGCGAGGATGCCGACGTGCGCGTCCTCCTCGACCCCCGCCGCCCGTCCTCCCCCGGTGCCCGGGTCGGCGCCGGTGAGCTCGCCGAGCTCTACGCCCCGCCGCGCGGCCGCTGGGTGCGCTCGAACATGGTGACCACCCTCGACGGGTCGGCGGTCGGGGCGGACGGGCGCAGCGGCTCGGTCAACACCCCGGCCGACCACCGGGTCTTCGCACTGCTGCGCGACCACGCCGACGCCGTCCTCGTCGGGGCGGGGACGGTGCGCGACGAGGGCTACACCCGGGTGCGCCCGACCCGTCGCTCCCCCGTGGCCGCCGCCCTCGTCGTCGTGACCGGCAGCGGTCGCGTGCCCGAGGGGTTGCGCACGCCGACCGAGGGCCGGGGCTCCGGGCTGCTCGTGACCTGCGAGGCCGCGGGAGCGCGAGCCCTCTCGCGGGCCCGGTCGGTGCTCGGCGAGGAGTCCGTGCTCGTCTGCGGCGACGACCGGGTCGACCTCGCCGCGGCCCTCGACCGGCTGGCCGAGCGCGGACTGCGCCACGTCCTGCTCGAGGGCGGTCCGTCACTCCTGGGCACGGCCCTCGCGGCCGGGGCCGTCGACGAGCTCGCGGTGACGGTGGCCCCGGTCGTGGTCGGCGGTGACTTCCCCCGCATCGTCACCGGACCTGCGCTGGCGGCGCCGGACGGGGTCGCGCTGCGACCGCACCTGCTCGTGGAGGAGGGCGGCACCCTGTTGGGCCTGTGGCGCGTCCGTCGCTGAACCGGCTTCAGCCGGAAGCGAACTCGCGGACCAGCGTCTCCCACCGCTCGGGCTCGGTGTTCCACTCCTTGCAGTGCCTCGCGACCCGCCAGTCGGGGAACTCGACGAGGTCGGGGCGGGCCTGCGCGAGGGCCAGCGAGGGCCCGACGGGGACGAACTCGTCGTCCGCGGAGTGGATGAGCAGGATGCGGTGGTGCAGCTCGTCGGCCCGGCGGACCCAGTCGGTGAGCGCGAGGTCGACCCCCTCGTGGACC
The DNA here is from genome assembly GCA_014763705.1 of Micrococcales bacterium. GTDB lineage: Bacteria > Actinomycetota > Actinomycetes > Actinomycetales > Dermatophilaceae > Phycicoccus. The sequence continues at coordinate 5,618 of JACXUW010000185.1, forward strand.
CCGACCAGCCGGTGCCCCCAGCGGTGCCGCATGAGGAGCCGGGCCAGCGAGCCGACCGGCGGCGGCACGTGGTGCCGGCGGGCGTGGTGGGCCAGGACGTCGCCCCAGTCGACGACCGGGGCGTCCAGCAGCACCCGGCTCACCAGGTCCGACCGTTCGGACCGGTCGAGGACCTGGAGGACGATGGCCCCGCCCATCGACCACCCGGCGAGCATCAGCTCGGTGGCGCCACGGGAGAGCGCGAGCTCCATGGCGGCGTCGACGTCGCGCCACTCCGAGAGCCCGAGGGCGTAGCGGCCGTCCGGACCGGCGGGCACGCCCTCGTCGTTGCGGTAGGTCGGGACGAGGCAGGTCCAGCCCTCCGCGAGCAGCGGCGGCAGCGCGCGCAGCGTCTCCTCGCGGCGGGCGCCCCGGCCGTGGACGAGGACCGCCCAGCGGTGCGTCGGCCCGCCCTCGGGGGCGACCACCCAGGCCGGCATCCGGCCGAGCTCGCCGTCGACCGTCACGTGCTCGGTCGGCAGTCCGAGGCTCTCGTCGGGCGGCGACCCGTGGAAGTACTGGTTCCACCGGGCCGTTCCCGGGCCGAGGACCCCGCGGTCGATGCCGAGCAGCTCGCGCCGCACCCGGCCGGCTCCCGCGTCGAGGTCGAGGACGTCACCGACGCGCGCGTGCCCGGCGCCCCCCTCGAGCCAGAGCCCGTAGCGGCCCGGCACCACGGTCTCGGCGTTCGTGGCGAGCGTGACACTGGTCGCGTCGGCGCCGAGGACGACCACGTCGTCGGGGCGCACGCGGTCCGGGGTGACGATGCGCCGGGCGAAGTACGCGGCCGCCGCCAGCGACCCGCCCCCGGAGGCCAGCGCCGCGGTGCCCCCGACCGCGGCACCCG
>JACXUW010000186.1 GCA_014763705.1 Micrococcales bacterium
GCGAGGCCCTGACCCAGGCCTCACGGGCCAAGCTCGTCGTCCGCGCCGCCAAGGCGCACCCGGGCGGCCTGGTCGTCCGGCTCATGGACGGCGACCCGGCGGTCTTCAACGGCCTCGCCGAGGAGGCGCAGGCGCTCGTCAAGGCCGGCATCTCCTTCGAGGTCGTGCCCGGCGTCAGCAGCCTGACCGCGGTGCCCGCCTACGCCGGCGTGCCGCTCACCGCGAAGTCGACCTCGGCCGTCCACGTCGTCGTCGCCGGCGCCTCCGCCCCCGACGTCTCGGGCGGGGTCGACCCGGCGGTCACCGTCGTCGTGCTCGGCACACCCGACCGGGCGGCCGCGGCGCTGCGGGCCCTCCTCGATGCCGGCCGCGACGCCGCGACCCCGGTCGCCGTCACCGAGCGCGGCACGACGACCGAGCAGCGCACCGTCGTCACCACCCTCGCCGAGGCGCCCGAGGCGATGGCCGCCGGGCAGTTCCCGGTCCTCGCCGTCGTCGGCGACACCGTGCTGCTGCGTGACGCGCTGTCCTGGTTCGAGACCAAGCCCCTCTACGGCTGGTCGGTCCTCGTGCCGCGCACCAAGGAGCAGTCCGGCTCGATGACGGCGCGCCTCGAGCACCACGGCGCGCACGCCGAGGTCGTCCCGACCATCTCGGTCGAGCCGCCGCGCACGCCGCAGCAGCTCGAGCGGGCGGTCAAGGGCATGGTCACCGGCCGGTACGAGTGGGTCGGCTTCACCTCGGTCAACGCAGTGCGCGCCATCCGCGAGAAGTTCGACGAGTTCGGCCTCGACGCCCGCTCGTTCGCCGGGCTCAAGGTCGCGGCGGTCGGTGGCGTCACCGCGGACGCGTTGCGGGAGTGGGGGATCAACCCCGACCTGGTCCCGACCGAGGAGCAGTCCGCCAAGGGCCTGCTCGAGGCCTGGCCGCCCTTCGACCCCGACCTCGACCCGATCAACCGGGTCTTCCTGCCGCGGGCCGACATCGCCACCGACACGCTGGTCGCCGGCCTGCAGGACACCGGCTGGGAGGTCGACGACGTGACCGCCTACCGCACCGTCCGGGCCGCCCCGCCGCCCGCGCCGGTCCGCGACGCCATCAAGTCCGGGGCGTTCGACGCCGTGCTCTTCACCTCGAGCTCGACCGTGCGCAACCTCGTCGGCATCGCCGGCAAGCCGAACCCCAGCACCGTCATCGCGTGCATCGGGCCGGCCACGGCGAAGACGGCCGAGGAGCACGGGCTGCGGGTCGACGTCCTCGCGCCGGAGCCCAGCGCCGTCTCGCTCGTCGACGCGCTCGCCGACCACGGTCGCTCGCTGGCGCTCGACGCCGCCGAGGCGGGCGAGGAGGTCGTCCGGCCGAGCCAGCGGCGGGCGGGCGGCCGGAAGCGCGCGACGTGACCCCTGGCGGGCCGCTGCTGCCGAGCGCGCCGTTCCCCGTGGGACGGCCGCGCCGGCTGCGGCGCACGCCCGCACTGCGCCGGCTCGTCGCCGAGACGCGGCTGCACCCGGCCGAGCTCGTGCTTCCGGTGTTCGTCCGCGAGGGCATCACGGAGCCGGTGGCGATCTCGGCCATGCCCGGGGTGGTCCAGCACACGCTCGACTCGCTCGTCGAGGAGGCCCACCGCTGCGTCGCGGCCGGGCTCGGCGGGATCATGGTCTTCGGCGTGCCGACCGAGAAGGACGGCCGCGGCTCGGGGGCCGACGACCCGGACGGCATCCTCAACGTCGCGCTCGCGCGGCTGGTCGAGGAGGTGGGGAACGAGATCGTCGTCATGAGCGACCTCTGCCTCGACGAGTTCACCGACCACGGGCACTGCGGCGTGCTCGCCGCCGACGGGTCGGTCGACAACGACGCGACGCTCGAGCGGTACGCCGCGATGGCGCTCGCCCAGGCGGCGACCGGCACACCGGTCCTCGGCCTCAGCGGCATGATGGACGGCCAGGTCGGCTACGTGCGGGCGGCCCTCGACGCCGCCGGGTACACCGACACCGCCATTCTCGCGTACGCGGCGAAGTACACGTCCGGCCTCTACGGCCCGTTCCGGGAGGCCGTGCAGTCGTCGCTCGTCGGCGACCGGGCGACCTACCAGCAGGACCCCGCGAACGGTCGCGAGGCGCTGCGCGAGATCGAGACCGACGTCGCCGAGGGCGCCGACCTGGTCATGGTCAAGCCGGCCGGGCCGCACCTCGACGTCGTCGCCGCGGCCGCCGCCGTCTCACCCGTTCCCGTTGCGGCGTACCAGATCTCGGGCGAGTACGCCCAGATCGAGGCGGCCGCCGAGCGGGGCTGGGTCGACCGCGACCGGGTGATGATGGAGGCGCTGCTCGGCATCCGCCGCGCCGGCGCCAGCATCATCCTCAGCTACCACGCCCTCGACGCGGCGGCCTTGCTAGGGCGGTGACGGCGGGCGGTCGGCGTCAGTCGGTGACGCCGGCGTCGAGCCGTTCGCGCAGCCGCCGGATGCCACCGCGGAGCATCTCGCCGTAGCCGTCGTCGGCGAGCGTGCCGGCCGCGGCCTCGGCTGCCTCGAGGTGCCGCCGGGCGTCCGCGGGGCGCCCGCTGCGCCGGTACCCGTCGGCGAGGTTGAGGTGCAGGCTCGGGGCCATCCCGGCCGCCGAGGGGATGCCGACGGGGGCGAGCTCGTCGGCGCCGACGTGCGCGAACTCGGCGAGCGCCTGCTCGTCCCACCCGACCTCCGCCTCGAGGGTGGGCTCGAGGTCGGCGAGGTAGTGGGCCAGCACGCACCGCTGCGCGTGGTCGGCGGGGCCGGTCGCCTCCCACGCCTCACGCATCCGTTCGCCGCCGCCCTCCCGGTCACCCCCGAGGGCCTGCCCGACCGCCGCCACGACCTCGCTCCACTCCACCATGCGCCGCACGCTAGCCACCCGGTCCGACAGCGACGGGCCGACAGCGTCGCCCGAGCCGGCGACGGCGACGTCTCACTCCCTCCAGGTCTCGCGACATGCGGACGACCGGCGCGCTGCATCCGCATGTCGCGGGACCTGGAGCACGCCGTCGAGGGCGCGCACCCGCGCCGGCCCGGCTGCTCGGCCCGGGGACGACGGAGCCGCCGCCACCCGGTGTCGGGTGACGGCGGCTCGGGGCTCGCTGCGAGCCCCCGGCGCGACGCCGCTCAGGCCTGCTTGGCGAGCTGGACGTCGATGACGATCTTGATCTTCTCGGAGACCAGCACGCCGCCCTTCTCGAGGGCCGCGTTCCAGGTGAGGCCCCAGTCGGTGCGGTCGATGTCGCCCTCGGCCTCGAAGGCGGCCTTCTCGTTGCCCCACGGGTCGGTCGCGACGCCGCCGAACTCCACGTCGAGGGTGACCGGCTTGGTGACGCCCTTGATGGTGAGGTCGCCGGTGAGGGTCGAGCCGTCGAAGGAGGTCGAGCGGAAGGTCATGTCCGGGTGGTTCTCGACGTCGAAGAAGTCGGCGCTGCGCAGGTGACCGTCGCGGTCGGCGGTGCCGGTGGCGACGGACGCGGTCTTGATGACGACCTCGGCGGTCGAGTCGGCGAGCGACTCGCCGACGACGACGGTGCCGGAGACGTCGGTGAACGACCCGCGGACCTTGCTCACCATGAGGTGGCGGGCGACGAAGCCGACCTCGGTGTGCGTCGGGTCGATGGTCCAGGTGCCGGTGGACAGGCCGGACAGGGTGGCGGTGCTCATGGGGACTCCTCGGGTGGGGGGCGGGATGGTGCGGTAGTTGACGGTTCAACTATGCCTCATCCGGTTGTATTCCGCGCGCCGGGGTCCACCGCGTGAGCGGGCGCACTCCGCGACCGATCGCCCGGGCGCTGCTCGTCGACGTGGGACCATGGCCCCGTGACCGACGAGGTGCGCTGGCTGGACGCCGACGAGCAGACGTGGTGGCGCGCCTACCTGCGCGCCAACCGCGAGATCGACGCCGCCCTCGACCGCGACCTCGCCTGCCACGGCGTCAGCCTGTCCGAGTACGAGCTGCTCTCGATGCTCTCGGAGGCCGAGGGGCGGCGGCTGCGGATGTCCGCGCTGGCCGAGCTCATCGTCCAGTCCCGCAGCCGGGTCACGCACACCGCGGCCCGACTCGAGCGGCGCGGCTGGGTCCGGCGCACCCCGGCCCCGGACGACGGCCGCGGCGTCGTCCTCGAGCTCACCCCCGACGGCCTGGCGGCGGTGGAGCGCCTCGCCCTCGCCCACGTCGCGAGCGTGCGGCGGCACGTCGTCGACGTCCTCGCCCCCTCGCAGTTCCGGGCGCTCGGCGAGGCGATGGCCACGGTGCGGGCGGCCTACGCGGCGGACCCGACCACCCCGCCGACGCCCTGCGACCCCCGCTGACCCGACAATGGGCGGGTGACCGACACCCCCTCCGTCCTGCCCGCTGACGACGCGCCCGCGTCGGCCGCCCTCCTGGCCCGCGCCCGCGCGGTGACCCCCGGCGGGGTGAACAGCCCGGTCCGGGCCTTCCGGTCGGTCGGCGGCACGCCGCGGTTCATGGTGAGCGGCCGGGGGCCGCTGCTCACCGACGCCGACGGTCGCGAGTACGTCGACCTCGTCGGCAGCTGGGGACCGATGATCCTCGGCCACGCGCACCCAGCGGTCCTCGACGCCGTGCACACCGCGGCCTCGCGCGGCACCTCGTTCGGCACCCCGAGCGAGAACGAGGTCCTCCTCGCCGAGGAGCTCGTGGCCCGCGTCGGACCGCTCGAGCAGGTCCGGCTCGTGAGCAGCGGCACCGAGGCGACGATGAGCGCCATCCGGCTGGCCCGCGGGTTCACCGGGCGCCCCCTCGTCGTCAAGTTCGCCGGGCACTACCACGGGCACGTCGACTCCCTCCTCGTCGCCGCGGGCTCGGGGGTGGCGACGCTCGCCCTCCCCGACTCCGCCGGCGTCCCCCGCGAGATGGCCGCCGAGACGGTCGTGCTGCCGTACAACGACGTCGCCGCCCTCGAGGAGCTCTTCGCGGTGCGGGGCGACGCCATCGCGTGCGTCGTCACGGAAGCGGCCGCGGGCAACATGGGCGTCGTGCCGCCGGCGCCCGGGTTCACCGAGGCGCTGCGCCGGGTCACGGCCGACCACGGCGCCCTCCTCGTGTCCGACGAGGTGATGACCGGCTTCCGCTGCAGCCGCGCCGGCTGGTGGGGCCACGAGGGCGTCGACGTCGCCCCCGACCTCATGACCTTCGGCAAGGTGATGGGGGGTGGCTTCCCGGCCGCGGCGTTCGGCGGCCGGGCGGACGTGATGGCCCTGCTCGCGCCGGACGGGCCGGTCTACCAGGCGGGCACGCTCTCCGGCAACCCGGTCGCCACCGCCGCCGGGCTCGCCACGCTGCAGCACTGCGACGACGCCGTCTACGCCCGCCTCGACGAGGTCTCGCGCGCGATCGGCACGGCCGCCTCGGAGGCCCTGACCGCCGCCGGCGTCGCCCACCACGTGCAGCACGCGTCGTCGATGTTCTCGGTCTTCTTCCGCGACGGCGCGGTGCGCGACTACGACGACGCCCGCGCCCAGGACACCGCAGCGTTCGGCCGGTTCTTCCACGCGATGCTCGAGGCCGGGGTGTACCTCCCGCCGAGCGCGTTCGAGTGCTGGTTCGTCTCGGCCGCGCACGACGACGCGGCAGTCGAGCGGGTCCTCGCGGCCCTGCCCGCCGCGGCGGCCGCGGCGGCCTCCGCCGGCTGAGCGACGGGTGTCGAACCCCGTCCGAGGCGCTCAGGTCCGTTTGCGACAATCGGCGCCATGACCTCGTCCCCGGGTGGTGCCGTGCCCGATGAGCCGCCGCGCACCACGGTGCACCTGCTGCGCCACGGCGAGGTCCACAACCCCGGGCACGTCCTCTACGGCCGGCTGCCCGGCTACCACCTCTCCGAGCTCGGGCGGCGGATGGCCGACCTCGCCGCCGAGCACCTCGCCGACCACGACGTCGTCCACGTCGTCTCGAGCCCGCTCGAGCGCGCGCAGGAGACCGCCGCACCGGTCGCCGCGGAGCACGGTCTCGAGGTGCAGCTCGACGAGCGCGTCGTCGAGGCCGAGAACGACTTCGAGGGACTGCCGGTCGCGGGCGGGCGCGGGCTGCTGGCCCACCCCCGGCTCTGGCCGAAGATGCTCAACCCGCTGCGCCCGTCGTGGGGCGAGCCCTACGCGCGGATCGTCGAGCGGATGCGCGCCGCGATCGTCGACGCCCGGGCCGCCGCCCGGGGCCACGAGGCCGTCGTGGTCAGCCACCAGGCCCCGATCTGGATGATCCGGCTGGCCACCGAGGGGCGCCCGCTCGTGCACAACCCGGCGCGCCGCCAGTGCTCGCTCGCCAGCCTCACGTCGCTGACCTTCGTCGGCGACGAGCTGCTCTCGCTCTCCTACAGCGAGCCCGCCGCCGCGCTCCTCCCGCGCGCCCAGAAGGGGGCCGGCGCATGACGCGGGGTCCCGTCCGCCTGGTCGCCGGCGTCGCGGCCCTCGCCCTGGCCGGGGTCGCCCTCGCCGGCTGCACGAGCGACCCGAACTCGG
>JACXUW010000187.1 GCA_014763705.1 Micrococcales bacterium
GGTCCGGTCGCCTCCAGGTCCCGCGACATGCGGACGGGCGGGCCCGGTCATCCGCATGTCGCGAGACCTGAGAAGGACGGGGGCGGGGCGGGGCAACGTCGCCCGATCGGCAGATCCCGGCGCCGCCACCGATGGTCGGCCCTCCAGCGAGACGGCGACCGATGGCGACCTGGCTCGACCGTCAGGTCCTCAAGACCGAGAGCTCAATGGACCGATGGCGACGTCAGTCGATGGTCAGGTGCCGCGGGTCGAGGCCGAGCACGCGCGCGAACCGGAGCAGGGTCGCGCGCCGGCGGGGGCCCTGGTCGAGGTCCTCGGACCACAGCTCGAGGACGGTCCAGCCCTCGTCCGCGGCCAGCCCGGCCCGGTGGGCGTCGGCGCTCCTGCGCCCCCGGTCGGCGTGCGTGGCCCCCTGGTACTCGCCGTCGACCCGCTGCGCCCGCCAGACGAGGTCTCCCTCGAGCAGCCACCCTCCGGCGGCGTCCCGGACGACGGCGTTGACCTCCGGCTCGGGGAAGCCGGTCCGGACGAACATCAGCCGGGCGCGGGTCTCTCGGGGTGACCGCACCCCCGGACGGACGAGTCCCACCGCCTCGAGCAGCTGCCCGCGACCCCGAGGACGGACCCGCTCGTCGAGGGTGCTGCGCAGCACGGCCGCCGACGCGCTCCCGGTGCCGTGGCCGACGACGGCGTCACCGGCGACGACGAGGTCGTCGACCGACAGCCCGCGGTGCAGGACCTCGCCGAGGTCGCACCAGGTGTCGGCCGCACCCACCACCCGCAGTCCCGACGCCTCCACGACCGAGCGCGTCTCGAGCCCCCTGTGCCCACGGCAGCCGGCGCGGCGGGTGGGCGTCCGGTCGGAGGTCCGCATGACGTCGAGGCGGCTGTCGGCCTCGAGCGACGCCGGAAGGGGCAGCCCGAGGACGACGGCCGCGGTGACGTGCGAGAACGCGGAGTCCGGGGGGAGGGCCTGCGCCCAGGCCCGGGCGCGGTCGACCAGTGTCTCCGGGGGTGTCAGCGTGCGGACGCCGTGCGTCGGGCGGTGCAGGCCGAGCGCCCGCAGGTCGCAGTGGCGCAGGCCGGCCGCCCGGGCCCGGGCCACCGAGAAGGGTCCGGTCCCGAGCGGCTCGGGCAGGCGCGCGCTGACCATCGGCCGATGGTGCTCCGAACGCGCGCCGGCGCCGCGGCGTCATCCACAGGGCACCCTCCAGGTCGCGCGACATGCGGACGGACGGGCCCTTTCATCCGCATGTCGCGAGACCTGGAGGGACGAGGACGAGGACGAGGACGCGGTGGGGCACCGTCGAGGTCGCGCGACATGCGGACGGACGGACCTCTTCATCCGCATGTCGCGAGACCTGGAGGGGGAGCAGGGCCGGCGCGCGGTTGCCGAGGGGGTGGCCAGGGTGAGGTGGCCCGGGTGAGACGGCCGGGTCAGGTGCGGGGGGTGATCCGCAGCAGCCGGTCGTCGTCGCCGTTCGACGTCGTGACGTACAGGGCTCCGTCCGGGCCGAGCCGGGCCGCGCGCAGCCGGCCGTACGGACCGTTCGTGGCCCGGGGGATGGCCACCGTCGCGACCGACCCGTCCGCGCGCAGGGTGAGCACGAGCATCTTGGCGCCCTTGAGGGCGGTGATGACGAGTGCGCCGTCCCACGCCCCCCACTGCGGCCCCTCGAGGAACTCGGCGGCGCAGACCGCCTGGGTGGTCCGGCCCGACTGCCACACCGCGGGGACGGCGTTCGGGTAGCGCTTGGTGTCGGTCATCGGCACGCTCTCGTCGTAGCCGCCGACGGTGCCGCCCTGCGCCGGGTCCCACCCGTAGTTGGCGCCCGGCCGGATGAGGTTGACCTCGTCGTTGAACGACGGCCCGTGCTCGGCCGTGAAGATGCGGCCCGTCCCCGGCTGGAGCGCCACGCCCTGGACGTTGCGGTGCCCGTAGCTGGTGACGTAGCGCTGGTTCGCGTTCTTCGCCGAGGCGAACGGGTTGTCCGACAACGGTTTCCCGGTGCGCAGGTCGATCCGGAGCGTCTTCCCGCCGAGACTCGTGAGGTCCTGCGGGATGCTGCCGCGGGCGGTGTCACCGGTGCCGACGACGAGCGCCCCGCCGGCGTCGAGCTCGGGACGGCAGCCCGAGTGCCGCCCGGTGGAGATGGGTAGGCCGTCGAGCAGCGTGCGCACCCGGACCGCCGACCGCTCGTCCGCCGAGAGGCGCCACGTGACCAGCCGGATGTCGACCGGCCGCCCGCCCTCCTGGTGCGTCTGGCAGGTCGTGAACTCCCGGCTCGTCGCGAAGTCGGGGTGGACGACCAGGCCGAGCAGCCCGCCCTCGCTGTTGACGTAGAGGTCCTCCAGGTCGGCGCCGACCCGGCTGAGCGTTGCCCCCGTGCGCAGGCCCGAGACGAGCGCGAACCGGCCCGGCCGCTCGCTGACCAGCGCCTTGCCGTCGGGGAGGAAGCCGATGTCCCAGCCGTGCTCCAGCCCGCCGGTGACGACCTCGACGGCCAGCGCGGGGACGGCCGTGCTCCGGGGCGCCGGGCTCGACGACGTGGGAGCCGTCGCCGACGACGACGGCGTGCCGGTGGGCGACGCTGACGACGGGGACGCCGGCACCTCGCCGTACCCCTCGTCGTCGGACGAGCATCCCCCGACCGCGACGAGGGCGAGGCCGGCCGCCGTGGCCGCGAGCCGGCGCCGGACGGTGGGTCGGGCGGGGAGGTGCATGCCCCAGTCTCACATCCGGAAGCCGGTGGCACGGGCCGCCGGAGCGCCCGGTCGACGGCCGGCGCCGCGTCGCCCTCAGGCCGGGAGGTCGGCCACCGCCTGCTCGTACGCGCCGGCGAGCTCGTCGAGGTCGGCGCGGTAGTCGGCGATGCGGCAGCCCAGCCCGTTCGGCTTGACGAGGACCCCTTCCTCGGCCCACCGCACCCGGGCCCGCTCACGCAGCGGGGCAGGGAGGTCGCCGGACGCGTTCGTCACCCGCCACCACGTGACGTTGCCCCCGTAGACCTTCATGATCGAGCCGACCTGGCGCGGCCCGATGCCGACGAGGGCGGCGAGGTCGCCGTAGGACACGACCCGACCCCGGGGCACCTGCTCGACCGCCCGCAGCACGCGTTCCACGACGACGTCGTCCACCCGGCAGAGTCTGCCCGACGCTCGTCGTCCGACGCCCGTCCTCCCGCTCAGTTGGCCGAGCCGACCGACCCGCACGGCACGGTGAGGGTGACGACGCAGCCAACGCCGTCCGGCCGGTTGACCGCACCCGCCGCGCCACCGTGCGCGCGGGCCACCTCGCGGGTGATGGCCAGGCCGAGGCCCATCCCGCGGTCGTGGCGGGAGGAGTCGGCCCGCCACCCGGGCTCGAAGAGCAGCTCCAGGTGCTCGGCGGGGACGCCCCCGCACTCGTCGGCGACCTCGACCCGCGCGGTGCCGCCGCCGTTGCTCGTCGTCACCTCGACGGTCCCGCCGGACGGCGTGTGCTGCACCGCGTTCCGCACGACGTTGCTCACCGCCCGGGTCAGCGCGCGGGCGTCCCCGAGCACCGTGGTCCCGGCGAGCGCCCCGGCGACGACGCGCACCCCGGCGGCGTCGGCGAGCGGCGCGACCCCGGTGACGGCGTCGGACACGAGGTCGTCGAGCGCCACGGGCTCACGGCGCATCGCGGTCGGCGCGTGCAGCCGCGACAGCTCGGCGATGTCGTCGACCATCCCGTCGATCCGGTCGACCTCGTGGACGATGCGTCCGTAGGCGCCCCGCGGCTGCGCGACGACGCCGTCCTCGAGCGATTCGGCGAGGACCCGGATGCCGGCCAGCGGGGTCCGCAGGTCGTGCGAGAGCCACTGGATGGTCTCGCGCCGCGACGCCTCCACCTGCCGGTCGCGTTCGCGGGCGGCCCGTTCCCCCGCCGACTCGCGTTCGAGGCGCCAGACCCGCCGGGCGAGCAGGACGCCGACGAGCACCGCCATCGGGGCGCCGGCAAGGAGGACGAAGACGAGGCTGCGGTAGTCGTCGGCGGCGACGATCATCGAGCGGGTCGCGACGGCCACGCCGACGGCGAGGGAGCCGACGAGCACGAGCGGTGCGCCGAGGGCGGCGACGGCCGCGCGCCCCCGCGAGAGGCGGGCCAGGACGAGCGCACCGAGCCCGCCGGCCAGTGCCGTGACGACCGCGGAGAGGACGACCGCGCTGGTCTCGGGGGTCATCCGGGCGGCCCGTCGGCCGAGGCGGCGTCCGGCGGCGCGGGGTCCCAGCGGTAGCCGCGGCCGAACACCGTCACGAGCCGGGTCGGCGTGCCCGGGTCGGACTCGACCTTCTCGCGGACCCGCCGCACGTGCACGGTGACCGTCGAGGCGTCGCCGACCTCCCAGCCCCACACCTCGCGGATCAGCTGGTCACGCGACCACACGACCCCGGGGTGCTGGAGGAACCACGCGAGCAGGTCGAGCTCGCGGGCGGTGAGGGCGAGCGGCTCCCCGCCCCGGGTGGCGGAGCGGGCGCCGAGGTCGACGACGAGGTCGCCGTCGCGCAGGACGTCGACGACGGGGACCTCCGGTGTGGCGGTGCGCCGCAGCAACGAGCGCACCCGGAGCTCGAGCTCTCGGAGGCTGAACGGCTTGGCGACGTAGTCGTCGGCGCCGTGCTGCAGGCCCTGGACCCGCTCGTGCTCCTGGCCGCGCGCGGTGACCATGATGAGCGGCAGGTCGCGACGCATCGAGCGCAGTCGGCGGGTCACCTCGAGGCCGCCGAGCCCGGGGAGCATGAGGTCGAGGAGGACGAGGTCGGCCGGGACGGCGGCGAACCGGTCGACCGCCTCGAGCCCGTCGCCGACGGCGTCGACCTCGTGGCCGGCGCGCGAGAGGTACGCCGCGACCGTCTCGCGGACGGTCGCGTCGTCCTCGACGAGCAGGATGCGGGCCACGGGTCCAAGGCTAGGCGTGCCGCGCCCACGCGGCCCGAGGCCGGCGGCACCCCGTCATCCCCCCGCAATGACCCGGCGGTCCCGACGGAGGCCCCGGGCCTGTGACGCACGGGACGTGGACGGGTCCGGCGCTGCGTGGCCGCGGCTGGGACACTGGGGCGCATGCGCCGGATCGTCCAGAGCCAGAAGCTCCAGCACGTGCGTTACGACGTGCGCGGCCCGATCCTCGTCGAGGCCCAGCGGCTCGAGGCGGAGGGCCACAAGATCCTCAAGCTGAACATCGGCAACACCGCCCCGTTCGGCTTCGAGGCCCCCGAGGCGATCGTCGCCGACATGGTGCACAACCTGCCCGACAGCCAGGGGTACGCCGACTCGCGGGGCATCTACTCGGCGCGCACCGCGGTCGCGCAGTACTACCAGTCACGTGGCCTGCGCGACACCGCCGTCGAGGACGTCTACATCGGCAACGGCGTCTCCGAGCTGATCACGATGGTCCTCCAGGCCTTCGTCGACGACGGCAACGAGGTGCTCGTCCCCGCCCCCGACTACCCGCTGTGGACCGGCGCGGTGTCGCTCTCCGGTGGCACCCCCGTGCACTACCGCTGCGACGAGTCGAACGGGTGGAACCCCGACCTCGAGGACATCGAGGCCAAGATCACCGAGAACACGCACGCCATCGTCGTGATCAACCCGAACAACCCGACCGGCGCCGTGTACTCCGAGGAGACGGTGCGGGCCCTCGTCGACATCGCCCGCCGCCACGACCTCGTCGTCATGGCCGACGAGATCTACGAGAAGATCCTCTTCGACGACGCCGTGCACCACCACGCCGCGACCTTCGCCGGCGACGACGTCCTGTGCCTCACCTTCAGCGGCCTGTCCAAGGCGTACCGGGTGTGCGGGTACCGCGCCGGATGGGTCATGGTCTCCGGCCCCAAGCACCTCGCCGAGGACTTCCTCGAGGGGCTGACGCTGCTCGCCAACATGCGCATGTGCGCGAACGTCCCTGCGCAGCACGCGATCCAGACCGCGCTCGGTGGGTACCAGTCGGTCAACGAGCTCATCGGGCCGGGCGGCCGGTTCCGCGAGCAGAGCAAGCTGGCCTGGCGGCTGCTCAACGAGATCCCGGGCGTCTCGTGCGTCGAGCCGCAGGGGGCGCTCTACTGCTTCCCGCGCCTCGACCCCGAGGTCTACCCCATCGAGTCCGACGAGGCGTTCGTCATCGAGCTGCTGCGGGCCAAGAAGATCCTCGTCACCCACGGCACCGGCTTCAACTGGTTCGAGCCCGACCACTTCCGCCTCGTCACGCTCCCCGACGAGGAGACCCTCACCGAGGCGATCGGTCGCATCGCCGAGCACCTGGCCACCCTGCGTGGCTGACCGGATGGCTTCTCGCGCAGCGCTGCCCGAGCCTGCACTGCTCGGGACGGTCGCTGTCGGAGGGGTCCTCGGGTCGCTGGGCCGCTGGGGCGTCGGCCTGGCGTTGCCGCACGGAGCCGGGGACTTCCCGTGGGCCACCTTCGTGGTCAACGTCACCGGCGCGTTCGCGATGGGGCTGCTCGTGCAGCTCGGGGTCCTCTACGTCGGCGCGACATTCCTCGTCGGCACGATCGCGGTCGCCGCGGGGATGCTCGGCGGCCGCCGGGTCTGGCCCGGCCCGTGAACCCCACCCACGCCCTGCTCGTCGCGCTCGGCGCCGCCGTCGGGGCGCCGCTGCGGCTCACCGTCGCGCACTGGACCCGGGAGCACCTCGGCGCGGCACCACCGGTCGGCACGCTGGCGGTCAACGTCGTGGGCTCACTGGTCCTCGGGGTGCTCGTCGGCGACGCCGTCGACGGGGCGACGCTCGCGCTCGTGGGCACCGGCTTCTGCGGCGCACTGACCACCTTCTCGACCCTGGCCCTCGAGCTGTGGGACGCCCTTGAGGACGGACGGGCCGTGGCGGCCACGGTCACGCTCGGGCTCTCCCTCGTGCTCGGCATCGGGGCGGCGGCGCTCGGCTACGCCCTGGCCGGCTGACCGCGCGGCGCGGTTCAGAGGACGAGCACCGCCAGCCAGCGGATCGCCAGCAACGCGACGGCGAGGACGAGCACGGGCGCACCCGGGGACACCGCGCCCGTGACGGCCACCCCCGCGCCCTCGGGCGGACGCACGACCGGGCGACGGGCGTCGACCGCGGCGGCGACCGCCGCTGCGGTCGGGACCGGACGGCGGCCCGGACCGACGCGACGCACCCACGGGCCGAGGACCAGCCCGTCCCCGCCGTCCTCGTCGCCGCCGAGAAGGACGACGACGTCGTCACCCGCGACGCGGACGTCCGCGACGGCCGTCATCGGCACCCGGTGGCGCCGCCACGGGTCGACCAGACCGATGCCCTCGGCATCCACCCGTACCGCGGAGAGGGCCCGGTCGACGCCCCAGTGGACGACGGAGAACGCGGCGAGGCAGACCCCGATGCCCTGCCACCACGAGGCCTCCGGCGCTCCGAGCAGCCACAGGCCGCCCAGCGTGCCGGCGAGGACTCCGGCCGTGCCGACGAGGCGGTCGAGGATCCCCGGGCCGAGCCGCGCGGGCAACGCGGCGGCCGGCGTGTCCGGGGAGACGGGGTCGCTCCAGAC
>JACXUW010000188.1 GCA_014763705.1 Micrococcales bacterium
CCGGCACCGGCGGTCCCCGTCCCGGTGGGCCGCGCCCGACGCCGGGCATGATGCCCGACCGCAGTGCCGTCGCCCGTCCGGGTGAGCGCCCGGCCCGTGGCGGCGCCCGCGGGGGTCCCGGCGGCGGTGGCGGCCGTGGTCCCGGTGGTGGCGGCTTCGCCGGCCGTCCCGGGGGCCCCGGTGGCCGCGGTGGCCGCGGGAGCACCCAGGGTGCCTTCGGCCGCGGTGGTGGCCGTCCCGGTCGCGCCCGCAAGTCCAAGCGCGCGAAGCGCGCCGAGTTCGAGCAGATGCAGGCGCCGTCGATCGGCGGCGTCAGCGTCCCGCGCGGCGACGGTTCGACGATCGTCCAGATCCGCCAGGGTGCGAGCATCAGCGACTTCGCGGACAAGATCAACGCCAACCCGGCCTCGCTGGTCACCGTGCTGTTCCACCTCGGTGAGATGGCCACGGCGACGCAGAGCCTCGACGAGGACACCTTCAAGGTCCTCGGCACCGAGCTCGGCTACGACATCCGGATGGTCTCCCCGGAGGAGGAGGAGCGCGAGCTCTACGACTCCTTCGACATCGACCTCGAGTTCGGGGTCGACACCGAGGACGAGGACGACCTCGAGGCCCGTCCGCCGGTGGTCACCGTCGTCGGCCACGTCGACCACGGCAAGACCCGCCTGCTCGACGCCATCCGCAACGAGGACGTCGCGGGCGGCGAGGCCGGTGGCATCACCCAGCACATCGGTGCCTACCAGATCCACCGCGAGCACGAGGGCGTCGACCGGGCGATCACCTTCATCGACACCCCGGGTCACGAGGCGTTCACCGCCATGCGTGCCCGTGGCGCGAAGGTCACCGACATCGCCATCCTCGTGGTGGCGGCGGACGACGGCGTCATGCCGCAGACGATCGAGGCGCTCAACCACATGCAGGCGGCCGACGTGCCGATCGTGGTGGCGGTCAACAAGATCGACGTCGAGGGCGCGAACCCGGCGAAGATCCGCCAGCAGCTCACCGAGTACAACCTCGTCGCCGAGGAGTACGGCGGCGAGACGATGTTCGTCGACGTCTCCGCGAAGCAGGGGCAGAACATCGACTCCCTGCTCGAGGCGGTCCTGCTCACCGCGGACGCCGCGCTCGACCTGCGGGCCAACCCCGACCGCGACGCCCGTGGTGTCGCGATCGAGGCCAACCTCGACAAGGGTCGCGGCGCGACGGCCACCGTCCTCATCCAGTCCGGCACGCTGCACGTCGGTGACGCGATCGTCGCGGGCTCGGCTCACGGCCGCGTCCGGGCGATGCTCGACGAGCACGGCGAGAACCTCACCGAGGCCTACCCCTCGCGACCGGTGCAGGTGCTCGGGCTCTCCTCGGTCCCGCGGGCCGGCGACACCTTCGTCGTCGCCCCCGACGACCGCACCGCGCGGCAGATCGCCGAGAAGCGCGAAGCGGCCGACCGTCAGGCGAGCCTGGCCAAGGCCCGCAAGCGCATCTCCCTGGAGGACCTCAACGAGGCCCTCGCGCAGGGGAAGGTCGACACCCTCAACCTCATCCTCAAGGGTGACGTGTCGGGTTCGGTCGAGGCGCTCGAGGACGCCCTGCTCCAGATCGACGTGGGCGACGAGGTCGACCTGCGGATCATCGACCGCGGCGTCGGCGCGATCACGCTGAACAACATCAACCTCGCGATGGCCTCGAACGCCATCATCATCGGCTTCAACGTGCGGGCCGAGGGCCAGAACGCCGAGGTCGCCGAGCGCGAGGGTGTCGAGATCCGCTACTACCCGGTCATCTACCAGGCGATCGAGGAGATCGAGCAGGCCCTCAAGGGCATGCTCAAGCCGGAGTTCGAGGAGGTCGAGCTCGGTTCGGCGGAGATCCGCGAGATCTTCCGCTCGAGCAAGTTCGGCAACATCGCCGGCTCCATCGTCCGCAGCGGCGAGATCAAGCGCGGTTCGCGCGCCCGGATCACCCGCCAGGGCGTCGTCGTCGCCGAGAACATCGAGGTGGCCGGTCTGCGCCGGTTCAAGGACGACGTCACCGAGGTCCGCGAGGGCTTCGAGTGCGGCATCAACCTCGGGTCCTTCAACGACCTGCAGCTCGAGGACCTCATCACCACCTACGAGATGCGCGAAAAGCCGCGCGCCTGAGCGCAGCAACCCGTCGACAGTGGAGAACACGCCGTGTGCCCGACCGGGCACACGGCGTGTTCTCTCCTCTCGACCGGCGGACCGGTGGGGCGGGCCGGTCAGGCGAACATCGCCTGACCGAGCACCTCCCCGGACCGCGCCCCCGGCAGGACGGCGAACACCGCCGACCCGACCGGGACGGTCCACAGGTTGAGCAGGTCCATCTCGGCCAGCCGGCGCTGCACCGGTACGAACTGGCGCACCGGGTCGGCCTGGTAGGCGACGAAGACGAGCCCGACGTGCGTCTCGGGCCCGGTCCCGTCGTCGTACGAGTACGGCCGCCGGAGGAAGCGCTCGTGCGGCGCCGCCGCGTGGGCGCGGCGCAGGTGCGCGGCGTCGTCGACGACGTGGAAGCCCAGCTCGTCGGTCGCCTCGAGGTCGGCGGGGGTGTCGACCCGCCCGCCGGTCACCGGCGCCCCGGTGTCGAGCCGGCGGCCGATGGCGTTCTCGCGGGAGAGCCGGTCGACCCGGTCCCACGCGTCGAGCCTCATCCCGATCCGCCGCACGACGACCGACGACCCGCCGCGCAGCCACGCCGGCCCGTCGTCGCCGACCCAGAGCAGGTCGGCGTCCAGGCCGGTGACGTCGGGCTGCACGGTGCCGTCGACCTGCCCGAGCAGGTTGCGCATCGGGACGCCCGGACCCTCGAAGGGCTCGCGGAACCCCCGCTGCACCCACCGGACGGCCGCGAGGTCGGCGACCCCCGCGGTCAACCGGCGCTGGGCGTGAGACACGGTCGTCGGGCTCTCGGCGCAGATCTGCAGGAGCAGGTCACCGCCGCTCCACTCCGCGAGCAGCTTGTCGATCTGCGGGAACGCGGGCAGCGGCGCGAGCCAGGAGGGCCGCTCGGCCCCCGCGAGCCCCACGACCCGCGGCCCGACCCCGACGGTGACGGTCAGCGATGCCGGGACCGCCGCGAGCTCGGGTTCGAGGTCGGTCAGCGGCCCGCGCCCGGCGGTCAACCGCTCGATGTCGTCGGTCCACACCGTGAGCAGCCGGCGTACCGCGTCGCGGTCGGCTCCGGCGTGCAGGTCGAGGGCGACGAAGGCCGCGTACGGCGGTGGCGCCTCGAGGATGCCGGCCTGGTGCTCTCCCCGGAACGGCCGGGCGCTCGCCCGGGCGCGCTCGAGCCGGAGGTCCGGTGCGGGGGTCGCGCGCTCGCGGGCCACCGCGGCGCCGGCGCCGGTGACGACACCGGCGCCGGCCCCCGCGAGGCCGGTGAGGAGGACCGTCCGGCGCCGAGGACCGCTCGCCGCCGTCGCCGTCCCGTCCGTGTGCTGGTGCTCGCGGGTCACGAGCTCGACGGGGAGGGGTTGTACGTCTCGTTGCCGCCGGAGAACGCCCGCACCGGCACGGTGAAGGTCACCGGGCCCGCCGACGTCGTGAGGGTCACCGGCACCGTGGAGCCGTTCGTCAGGGCCGCGGTGAGCTCCATGAGCATCACGTGGTTGCCGCCCGGCTGCAGGACGAACGTGCCACCGGCCGGGACGACGAAGCCGCCCTTCTTCTCCTGCATCTGCATCGCGCCGGAGGCGGTCTTGACCGTCTCGTGGAGCTGCACCGTCCCGGCCACCGGCGAGGACCCACCGGTGACCGTGATGTCGGACCGGGTCGGGTTGCGCAGGGTGCCGAACATGGCGCTCATCGGCATCGACATGCCTCCCGCCGGGGAGGGGGCGCCCATCCGCGGGGCGTCGACGGACTTGACCCAGCCGTCGTCGAGGACGAGGGCCGCGGACGAGGGCGTGCCGGACCCGCCGGACGCGGAGGTGTCGGTGGTGTCGGTGCCGCAGCCGCCGGCCCCGAGGGCCACGGCGGCGAGCACCGTCGTGAGGGCGACCCGACGGGTCGCGGAGATGGTCTGGTGCATGGAGAGGGTCTCTTCCTGGCTGGCCGGGCGCGCCGGTGCGCCGCCCGGGAGTGTTCGGGCAGGTCTGCGACGAGCCGGCCGGCGCACCTGGTGCGTGCCGGGCGGCTCGGAGCCGGCCCCGGGGCCGGAAGGCGGCGGGGTGGCTCAGGCGGGCGCGAGCGGCGGTGCGCGACCCCCGAGCGGGCGCGGGGCCGCAGCGGCCGGGCGCAGGAGGACGAGCGGGACCGCGAGCCGCGGCACGAGCACGCGCCGCAGCGGCGCGACGACCCGGGGCAGCAGCCCCGACACGACGTGCCAGAGGGCCGCCTCGGCCCGGGAGAGGACGAGCGTGAGGACCAGGGTGGCGACGACGTGGGCGGTGAGCATCCGGGCGTCGAGATGGGTCATCGGCATCGGCATCGCCATCGACGACGCGGGGCCGAGACCGGTGGGGAGGCCGCCGTGGACGTGGGTCGCGGCGCCGGTGCCGCGGCCCGGGGCCATCGCCACGAGCCCGGCGTGCACGGCGACCTGGGCGCCGCCGAGGAGCAGCAGCAGCCGGCCCGCCGAGAGGCGACGACCGGCCACGACCCAGACCACCGGCCCGAGAAGCAGGGCGAGGACGAGGAAGGCGAGCGGTCCGGGCGGGGACCCGCCACCGACCTGGTGCGCGGCCGCCGTGACCCCGAAGACGGCGAGCAGGGCCAGGGTCGCGCGCACCGCGCGAACCCCGGGGACCCCTGCCGTCTCCATGGCGAGCATGGTAGTCACCCCGCCGGGTCGGTGTCCGCCGCGCGGGGTCACTAGGGTGGGGTGGCCCCGGAGGAGGGGCACCCGTTCCCGCCGAGCACGAGGAGGAGCCGTGGCCGACGAAGCACGCGCCCGCCGGGTCGCCGACCGCATCAAGACGCTGACCGCCGCGAACCTCGAGGCGATCGTCAAGGACCCCGACCTCGGGTTCGTCACCGTGACCGACGTCCGGGTGACCGGCGACCTCCAGCACGCCTCGCTCTTCTACACGGTCTTCGGCGACGAGGAGCAGCGCGAGGCCACCGCCCGCCTCCTCGAGGCGAACAAGGGACGGCTGCGCTCGTTCGTCGGCAAGCAGCTCGGCATCCGGCTCACCCCGACCCTCGAGTGGATCGCCGACGCCATCCCCGAGAACGCCGCGCACCTCGAGGACCTCCTCAAGGAGGCGCGCCAGCGCGACGCCGAGGTGGCCCGCTCGGCGGCCGGCGCCCGGTACGCCGGTGAGCCCGACCCCTACCGCCACGAGCGCGAGGACGAGGACGACGCCGGGGAGCCCGGTGCCGACGGCCGCTGAGCCGACCCCGGACGGCCTGCTCGTCGTCGACAAGCCCGGCGGCTGGACCAGCCACGACGTCGTGGCGCGCGCCCGGCGGCTGTGCGCCACCCGCAAGGTCGGCCACGCCGGCACCCTCGACCCGATGGCCACCGGCGTACTCGTCCTCGGCGTGGGGCGGGCCACGCGGCTGCTCACCTTCCTCGTCGGCGCCGACAAGGACTACACCGCCACCGTGCGCCTCGGCCAGGGCACCCTGACCGACGACGCCGAGGGCGAGGTGACGAGCGCCCCCGGGGCGGTCGGCCTCGAGCGCGCCGCCGTGGAGGCCGCCGTCGCCGGGCTGACCGGCGACCTCGAGCAGGTCCCGAGCGCCGTGAGCGCCATCAAGGTCAAGGGGGAGCGGGCCTACCACCGGGTGCGCGCCGGGGAGGACGTCCAGCTGCCCGCCCGCCCGGTCACCGTCTCGCGCTTCGTCATCGGCGCGCTGCGGCCCGTGGAGGTCGACGGCACCCCGGTCCTCGACGTCGACGTCGAGGTGACCGTCTCCTCGGGCACCTACGTGCGCGCGCTGGCCCGCGACCTCGGCACCGCCCTCGTCAGCGCCGGCCACCTCACCGCCCTGCGCCGCACCCGGGTCGGGGGGTTCGGGCTCGACGTCGCCCACCCGCTCGCCGAGCTCGAGGCGCGCCAGGGCGAACCGATGCCGGTCGTCCCGCTCGCCGACGCCGCCCGGGCGGCCTTCCCGGCGCGTTCCCTCGACGTCGCCGAGGCCCGTTCCCTCGGGTACGGGCAGCGCATCGCGTCGGCCCGCCCGGGGCGTCCGGGGCCGGTCGCGGCCTTCGCCCCGGACGGCACGCTCGTCGCGCTGCTCGACGAGGAGCAGGACACCGCGCGGTCCCTCGTCACCTTCGCCCCCGCGAGTTCGTAGAGTGTCACCCGTGCACCGATGGACCGACCCCGCCGCGACGCCCGAGGCCCTGCGCCCCTGCGTCCTCACGCTCGGCAACTTCGACGGCGTGCACCGGGGGCACAAGGCCGTCCTCGGTGCCCTCGTCGAGGCGGGGGCGCGGCTCGGCCTCCCGGCGGTCGCCATCACCTTCGACCCGCACCCGGTCGCGGTGCTCC
>JACXUW010000189.1 GCA_014763705.1 Micrococcales bacterium
GCTCAGGCTGTGCCTCGATGCCGGATGGCACCATCTTGCAGGTGAGTCGGTCGAGCGTCGGCTGCGCCTTCTCGCGCAGGCGCTGGACGCGAAACCGGAACTGGTTCTGCTTTAGACCTCGCTCGCGGTCGCAGTGTCGATTTCGCTCATCACCAGCTTGCCGTTCTTGACGGCGAACCCCATCCGCCCCTCGACCAGGTCGAGCGCGGCGTGGCCGAAGACGTCGTAGCGCCAGCCCTGCATCATCGGGATGTCGTCGCTGCGTCCGTTCGCGGCGAGCGCTTCCAGTTCGTCGCTGCGCGCGATCAGCCGCTCGGGACCGGTGCTGACGCCCTCAGCCGCGCCGGGCGCCCCGGCCATGCCGGACGACGAACGCGAAGCGGTCATCGATGCCGTGCTGCGCGAGATGGTGGAGGATCCCGAGGCGACCTATCGCCAGCCCGCCGTGCTGTTCCAGGACTTCGCCGTGCGCTGCCGTATGCAGCGCCTGGCGAGCCCCGGCCTCGACCTCGCCGGCTTCCGCCGCCGCCTCGCCATGGCGCGCGCCGGCCTCTACGGCGAACTCGACGAAGGCTGGCTCGACGCGATGGCGATCGGCGCTTCGCTGCCCGACGACATGCTCGCCCCCTTCCTGCTGGTCGCTCGCGCCGCGCGCGACGGGCAGGAGGCGCCCTCCGACACCGTGATGGCGCAGGTCTATGGCACCCATTCGCTCGGCCGCGTCCGCCGGCTGATCGCCTATATGGAGGAACAGGGCATCTTCGTCCTGCGCACCGACCTGTCGGGCAAGCGCTCGATCAACATTCCGCGCCTCGGCTGGACGACCGCCGCATCGCTGCCCGAAGCCGCCGAATAGCGGCCGATTGCTCCGTATCGGAGCAATCAACCATGGTCGCTTTCCCGAGCCGCGCTATTCGTGCGAGGCACAGGGGGCATAGATGATCGTCTTTTCGTGGTTCGCGCGGCTCATGGCCGTTTTTCTCATGTCGGCAGCGGTTGCCGTGGCGGCGGCTCCACCCATCGAGATCTATGGCAAGCTGCCCACGCTCGAGATGACCGCCATGTCGCCATCGGGCGACCGGATCGCGCTGATCGGCACGTTCCAAGGCAAGCGTCAGCTGTTGGTGACCGACGGGAACCGCAAGTTGCTCACTGCGGTGGAGGTCGGAGACTACAAGCTGCGCGCGCTCCACTGGGCGGGTGACGAAACGCTGCTGATGCACGCCACCAGCACCTACGCCCTTGGTTTCGGCTTCACGACCGACAAGGCGGAACTCAGCTCTATGGTTGTCGTCAACCTGGGTAAGGGCGCCCCATGGACGATCTTCCAGAAGGATGACCGGATCACCGGCGGCATACGCGGCTATTTCGGCGCGAACGAACGCGACGGGCGCTGGTACGGCTATTTCGGCGGGATTACCCTGCAGCGCTCCGGCTATGATTTCGCTCTGGTGAGCACCAAGGCCGAACTGTACGAAGTCGACCTGGAAACGCGAAAGTCGCGCCTCGTGTCGAACCGGGCCCCCTCGCTCTCAGCGACACGCGACTGGGTGATCGCAGCAGACGGCAGTCTGGCCGCCTATCTCGACTTCGAGGAGACCAAGGGCGACTGGACGCTGTATAACGGCCAGCGCCAGAAGATCGCCAGTGGCCGATCACCGCTGGGCGACATTTCGCTGCTCAGCCTCGGTCGCACGCCCGGTACCGTCCTCTACTTCGATCGTGATGCGGAAGGGCGCGGTAC
Organism: Micrococcales bacterium; assembly: GCA_014763705.1. Taxonomy (GTDB): domain Bacteria; phylum Actinomycetota; class Actinomycetes; order Actinomycetales; family Dermatophilaceae; genus Phycicoccus. Next base: position 1,745 of record JACXUW010000189.1, read on the forward strand.
GATATTCGAGATCCCGCTGGCCGGCGGGGCTGCCGCCCTCGGCCAGCCGCGCCGACCACGTCTCGCCGGCGAGCTTGACGCGGCCGTCGGTCTCGGTGACGGCCTGGAGCACCCACGCCTCCCGGCCGACGAGGCCGGCGGCGCCGATGTGGTGGTCGGTGAGGGTGTCGGTGAACTTGTTCTTGAGCATCGGGCGCACGACGAGCAGCAGGAGGAGGGCGAAGACGACCGCGACGACCATCTGGAAGAAGAACGGTGCGCCCAGGGCGGCGGCCACGGCACCGGCCAGCGCGCCGCCGGCGAACATGATGAAGACGAAGTCGACGGTGGCCGCCTCGATCGCCGCCAGGACGAGCGCGATGCCCACCCAGCCGAGCCAGGCGTTGTCGGTCAGCCAGTCCATCGGCGTCCCCTTCCCTCCGGTGTCGTCGCTCGGACGTGGGGCTGGCGCCCCGGGTTCCCTCCGCGCTCAGCGGGCGCGGGCGGCATAGCGGTTGCCTCTCACCTCGAGCTCGAGCGGCATCCCGAAGGTGCGCTCGAGGTTCTCGGCGGTCAGGGTGATCTCCACCGGGCCCTGCGCGACGATCCGCCCCTCGCGCAGCAGGAGCACGTCGGTGAAGTGCGGCGGGATCTCCTCGACGTGGTGGGTCACGAGCACGAGGGCCGGCGCGGAGAGGTCGGCGGCCAGCTCGCCGAGCCGGCGGACGAGGTCCTCGCGGCCCCCGAGGTCGAGGCCGGCGGCCGGCTCGTCGAGGAGCATGAGCTCGGGGTCGGTCATCAGGGCGCGGGCGATCTGCACCCGCTTGCGCTCGCCCTCGGAGAGCGTGCCGTAGCGCCGGTCCGCGAGGTGGCTCGCGCCGAGCGCCTCGAGGAGGTCGGCGGCACGGCCCTCGTCCATCCGGTCGTAGGCCTCGCGCCAGCGTCCGACGACGCCGTAGGAGGCGGTGACGACGACGTCACGCACCCGCTCGCGCGGCGGGATGCGCTCGGCGAGCGAGGCGCTGGAGAGGCCGATGCGCGGGCGCAACTCGAAGACGTCGACGGCCCCGAGCACCTCGCCGAGGACGCCGGCGACACCGGTCGTCGGGTGCATCCGGCCGGCGGCGATCTGCAGGAGGGTCGTCTTCCCGGCTCCGTTGGGGCCGAGCACGACCCAGCGTTGCCCCTCCTCGACCTCCCACGAGACGTCGTCGAGGATCGTCGTGTCGCCCCGCACCACGCCCACACCGGCGAGGGCCAGGACGTCGCTCATGCCCCGACCCTAGTCGACCGCTCCCCCGGCGTCCGGCGGCACGCCTCAGGGCGCGCGCATCGGGCCACCGGGGCGGCCGTGCGCGTCGGCGACGACCTCGGCCATCACCGAGAGCGCGATCTCGCCGGGCGAGCTGCCACCGATGGAGAGACCGGCCGGCACGTGCAGCCGCGCCAGCTCGTCGTCGGTGAAGCCCTCCGCCCGCAGGGCCTCGAGCAGCGCGGCGGACCGGTGCCGGCTGGCCATCATCGCGACGTACCGGACGCCGGCCCGGACCGCCCCGCGGACCAGGTCGTAGGCGCCGTCGCCGTCGTGGTTGCAGACGACGAGCGCGTCGACGTGGCCGAGCCCGTCCGCGTCCTCGACCGCCGGCGCCGCCTCGAGCACCGTCACCTCCCATCCCGTGCTGCGGGCGATCTCGGTGAGCGTCTGCGCGATCCGGTTGTCGAAGACGACGACCAGCCGCCCGAGCGGCCCGTCGGTGGGGGTGGCGCCGCTGCCGAGGACGGGGTCGTGCCGGGAGTCGCTCATCCGGCGAGGACCCCGCGGTAGACCTCCATGGTGCGCTCGGCGATCGTGTCCCACGAGAACGCGTCGACGGCGCGCTGCCGTCCCGCCACCCCGAACCGACGCGCGCGGTCGAGGTCGCCCACGGCCTCGGTGAGGGCGGCGGCGAGGTCGGCGACGAAGCGGTCCTCGTCGACCGGGGTGCCGGTACCGTCCTGGACCTGCTCGATGGGGACCAGCCAGCCGGTCTCGCCGTCGACGACGACCTCCGGGATGCCGCCCGTGGCGGTGGCGACGACCGGCAGCTCGCAGGCCATCGCCTCGAGGTTGACGATGCCGAGCGGCTCGTAGACCGACGGGCAGACGAACACCGACGAGGCGCTGAGCACCGCGGTCACCCGGTCGCGCGGCAGCATCTCGGAGATCCAGACGACACCGTCGCGGTGGGTGCGCAGGTCGTCGACGAGGCCCTCGACCTCGGCCTTGATCTCCGGGGTGTCCGGGGCGCCGGCGAGCAGGACGAGCTGCACCTCCGGCGGCAGCTCGGCGGCGGCGCGCAGGAGGTAGGGCAGCCCCTTCTGCCGGGTGATCCGGCCGACGAAGACGACCGCCGGGCGGTCGGGGTCGATGCCGAGCTCGCGCGCCACGTCGGGTGCGGGGTTCGGCCGCCACAGCTCGGCGTCGATCCCGTTGTGCACGACGAGGACCTTCGCCGGGTCGACGGAGGGGTAGGAGCGCAGGATGTCCTCGCGCATGCCGGCGCTCACGGCGACCACCGCCGCGGCCCCCTCGTACGCGGTGCGTTCCACCCACGAGGACAGCCGGTAGCCACCGCCGAGCTGCTCGGCCTTCCAGGGGCGCATCGGCTCGAGGCTGTGCGCCGAGAGGACGTGCGGCACCCCCTCGAGCAGGCCCGCGACGTGGCCGGCGAAGTTCGCGTACCAGGTGTGGGAGTGGACGAGGTCGGCACCGGCGCAGGCCGCGGCCATCGTCAGGTCGACACCGAGGGTGGTGAGCGCGGCGTTCGTGCCCTCGAGCTCGGGGAGGTCGGGGTGGCTCGTCGTGCCCTCCTCCTCGCGCGGCCCGCCGAAGGCGTGGACCCGGACGTCGGTGTCGCCGCGGGCCCGCAGCGCCCGGGTCAGCTCGGCGACGTGCACCCCGGCTCCCCCGTAGATCGACGGCGGGTACTCCTTGCTGAGGATGTCGATGCGCACGTTTTCACCGTAGTGGTGAACCGGGACTCCCGGGGAGGTCGCCCAACCAATAGGTTGGTGGCATGGCGTACCGCAGCGGAGGTCCCAAGGTCCTGGCCATCGTCCTCGCTGGCGGGGAGGGCAAGCGCCTCATGCCCCTGACCCGCGACCGGGCCAAGCCGGCGGTCCCGTTCGGGGGCATCTACCGGCTCATCGACTTCGCGCTGTCCAACGTCGTGAACTCCGGCTACCTCAAGGTCGTCGTCCTCACCCAGTACAAGTCGCACAGCCTCGACCGGCACGTGACCAAGACCTGGCGGATGAGCACGATGCTCGGCAACTACGTCGCCCCGATCCCCGCCCAGCAGCGCATCGGCAAGGCCTGGTACCAGGGCAGCGCCGACGCCATCTTCCAGAGCCTCAACACGATCACCGACGAGCGCCCGGACATCGTCGTCGTCGTCGGTGCCGACCACGTGTACCGGATGGACTTCTCGCAGATGGTCGACCAGCACCTGACGAGCGGGTCCGGCGTCACGGTGGCCGCCATCCGCCAACCGCGTTCGACCGCCGACCAGTTCGGCGTCATCGACGTCGAGCCCGAGGACCCCTCCCGCATCCGGGCCTTCCTCGAGAAGCCGACCGACCCCGAGGGGCTGCCCGACTCCCCCGACGAGGTGCTCGCGAGCATGGGCAACTACGTCTTCTCCACCGACGCGCTCATCGACGCCGTGACCGCCGACTCCACGACCGAGGGCAGCAAGCACGACATGGGCGGCGACCTCGTGCCGGCGCTGGTCGAGCAGGGCGCGGCGTCGGTCTACGACTTCAAGAACAACGTCGTGCCCGGCGGCACGGAGCGCGACATGGGCTACTGGCGCGACGTGGGGACCCTCGACTCCTACTACGAGGCGCACATGGACCTCGTGTCGATCCACCCGGTCTTCAACCTCTACAACTACGACTGGCCGATCTACACGACCTACGGCCCGTACCCGCCGGCCAAGTTCGTCCACGGCGTCCACGGCCGGTTCGGGGAGGCTCTCAACTCCGCGGTCTCCCCCGGCGTCGTCATCTCCGGCGCGCGGGTGAACGGCTCGGTGATCTCCCCCGACGTCCACGTGCACAGCTACACGGAGGTCGACGACAGCGTCCTGCTCGACGGCGTCCAGGTCGGCCGGCACTGCCGGATCCAGAAGGCGATCCTCGACAAGAACGTCGTCGTCCCCGAGGGCACCTCGATCGGGTTCGACCGCGAGGCCGACCTCGCCCGCGGCTTCACCGTCACCGAGTCCGGGCTCACCGTCGTCGGCAAGGGCCAGGAGATCACCGAGTGAGCCCCGTTGCCGACCGCCCGGTTCGGATCGGCGCCCAGCTCCAGCCGCAGCACGCCACCTACGCCGACATCCGGCGGGCCTGCGCGCGGCTCGAGGAGGCGGGCGTCGACGTCCTCTTCAACTGGGACCACTTCTACCCCCTCTACGGCGACCCGGACGGCGCGCACTTCGAGTGCTGGACGATGCTCGGCGCCTGGGCCGAGGCCACCGAGCGGGTCGAGATCGGCGCGCTCGTCACGTGCAACAGCTACCGCAACCCCCAGCTGCTCGCCGACATGGCGCGCACCGTCGACCACATGAGCGCGCGGGACGGCGGCGAGGGCCGGCTGATCCTCGGCATCGGCTCGGGCTGGTTCGAGCGCGACTACACCGAGTACGGGTACGAGTTCGGCACCGCGGGAGGACGGTTGGACGCCCTCGCCCG
>JACXUW010000650.1 GCA_014763705.1 Micrococcales bacterium
GTTGCGACCATGGAGCCGGTCGCGCCCGTGGCGCCCGAGCGGCCCGGTGGCGCGACCACCGAGCCGCCGTCGACCGAGCCCCGGCCGACCACCGCCCCCACCGGACCGGCGCGCCGCCTGCCCGGCCTCGACGGGCTGCGCGCGCTCGCCGTCGTCGCCGTCGTCGCCTTCCACCTCGACCCGCGCTGGCTGCCCGGCGGCTTCCTCGGGGTCGACGTCTTCTTCGTCGTCTCCGGCTTCCTCATCACGACCCTGCTCCTGCGCGAGCGGGCGAGCACCGGCTCCGTCGACCTCCGCGCGTTCTGGACCCGCCGTGCTCGCCGCCTGCTCCCGGCGCTCCTGCTCGTCGTGCCGTCGGCGGTGCTCCTGGCCCGGGTCGCCGAGGGCGACCTGCTCGTCGGCGCCGGCCGCCAGGTCCTCGGAGCGCTGACCTTCACGTCGAACTGGCTCGAGATCGGCGCCGGCAGCGACTACTTCGCGGCCACCGCACCGACCCTCCTCGCCAACCTGTGGTCGCTCGCGGTCGAGGAGCAGTTCTACCTCCTGTGGCCGCTCGCGCTGCTCGTCCTCCTCCGCGTCGTCCGTCGCCCGGACGCCCGGGCGGGGGTCGCCCTCGGGCTCGCCCTCGCGTCGTCGCTGCTCATGGCCCTGCGGCTCGACCCCGACCACCCGACCCGCGTCTACTACGGCACCGACACCCACGCCACCGGGCTGATGGTCGGGGCCGCGCTCGCACTGTCCCTCACCGCGACGCACCGCGCCGGCACGCGCACCGCCGTGTGGGATCGGCACCGTCGCACCGTCGGCGTCGTCGCCCTGCTCGTCCTCGGCACCCTCGTCGTCCGGGCCGACGAGCAGGCGGCGCTGACCTTCCGCGGCGGCATCCTCCTCGCCTCGCTGGCCACCGCGGCCGTCGTCCTCGTCGTCGTCGAGCGCCCGGGCCGGCTGCGGGCGCTCCTCGAGCTGCCGGCGCTGCGCTGGGTCGGTGCGCGCAGCTACGGCATCTACCTCTGGCACTGGCCGGTCGTGCTCGTCGTCGGCCAGGACCTCCCGGTCACGCCCGGTGGGGTCGACTACGTGCTGACCCGCGGCTGGGCCCTGATCGTCACGCTCGCGGCCGCCGACCTCTCCTACCGCTTCGTCGAGACCCCGGTCCGCCGGCTCGGCTTCGGCGGCGCCATCGCCGCCCTCGCCCGCTGGCTGCGCTCGGCCGGCACGCGGCGCGCCCGCGTCGTCGTCGGGGTGCTGACGACCGCTGCCCTGGCGACAGCGGTCGTCC
>JACXUW010000190.1 GCA_014763705.1 Micrococcales bacterium
CTCCTGACGGGGGTGGTGGTGGGTCCGGGGGGTGCCGGACCTCACTTGATGCCGGTCGTGGCGATGCCCTCGATGAAGCGGCGCTGGAAGACGAGGAAGACGACGAGGACGGGCAGGACGACGACGGTGGCGCCGGCCAGGAGGAGCCCGTACTGCGTGCTGTTCTGCCCGGTGCTGTAGAGCGCCAGGGCGACGGGGAGGGTGTAGGTGTCCTCGGTCTGGGCCACGACGAGCGGCCAGAGGAAGTTGTTCCAGCTGCCGAGGAAGGTGAGGATGCCGAGAGTCGCGAGGGCGGGACCGCACAGCGGCAGGATGATCCGCGCGAAGATGCGCAGCTCGCCTGCGCCGTCGACCCGGCCGGCGTCGACGAGGTCACGGGGCAGTCCCGAGATGAACTGCCGCATGAGGAACACCCCGAACGGCGCGACGAGGAACGGCAGGAAGAGCCCCGGCAGGGTGTCGACGAGGCCGGCGTTCGCGACGAGCACGAACAGCGGGACGAAGGTCACGACACCCGGGATCATGAGCGTCGTCATGACGACGAGGAACAGCGCTCTCTTGCCGCGGAACTCGAGCATCGCCAGGGCGTAGCCGAGCATGGAGCAGAAGAGCAGGTTGCCCGCGGTGACGACGACGGCGACGACGAGCGAGTTCGTGAAGTAGCCGCCGAAGTCGAGCCGGCTGAACAGCTGCGTGTAGTTGTCCAGCGAGGCGCTCTGCGGCCACCAGGTCGGGGGCGACTGGCGCAGCTCGCCCTCGGACTTGAACGAGCCGAGGACCATCCAGACGAACGGCGCGACGACCACGACGAGGGCCACGGTGAGGACGCCGTAGAGCCATCGGTTGGTGCGCTGGGCGTTGAGCACGGGTCAGCGCTCCTCTCGCAGGAGCCGGAACTGGATCGCGGTGACCACCGCGACGAGGACGAAGATGACGTAGTTGATGGACGCCGCGTACCCGTAGTTGCCGAAGCCGAACTGCTTGTACGTGTACATCGACATCGAGATCGTCGAGTTCAGGGGACCACCGTTGGTCATGACGAACGGCTCCTCGAAGAACTGCAGGTAGCCGATGCCCGTGGTCACCGAGACGAAGAGGATGGTCGGGCGCATCAGCGGAAGGGTGATGTACCGGAACCGTTTCCACGACGAGGCACCGTCGATGGCGGCGGCCTCGTGCAGGTGCCACGGCACGGCCTGCAGCCCGGCGAGGAAGATGATCATCCCGGTGCCGAAGTTGCGCCACGTCGCCATGAGGATGAGCGCGGGCATCGACCAGTGCGGGTCGCCGAGCCAGTTCGGGCCGTCGATGCCGACCCACTTGAGCACGGTGTTGACCAGCCCCGAGTCGGACTGGAGCAGGAAGCGCCAGACGACGGCGATCGCGACGATCGAGGTGATGACCGGGGTGTAGAAGCCGAGCCGGAAGACCGCGCGGAAGCGGTGGATGCCGCGGTTGAGCGCGACCGCCGCGGCGAGCGCGACGACGAGGGTCAGCGGCACGCCGACGAGGACGAAGTACGCCGTGTTCCGCATCGACTGGAGGAACAGCGGGTCGGACAGCGCCCTGGTGTAGTTCTCGAGGCCGACGACGTCGACCGAGAACGGCGACCGCAGGTCGCGTGAGCGCGTGTCGGTGAAGCTCATGAAGAGCGACTGGAGGACCGGCCACGCGGTGAACGTCAGGAAGAGCAGGCAGAACGGGAGGGCGAGGATCCACGCGGCCCGCCCCTCCGCCCGGGCGGCGGCGCGGGTGCGCCGCCGCCCGGGGGCGGTGGACTCGCCGACAGGGGCCGGCGGGGCGGTCGTCGTGGTCATGTCACTGACCGGTGCCGATCGAGTCCGCCTGCTGCTGGACGGTCTCCAGCGCCTTCTTCGGGTCGGCGCCGGTCTTGGTCACCTTCTCCATCTCGCTGTCGAAGGAGGCGATGACCTGCTCCCAGGTGGCGAACGACGGCGGGGCCTGGGCGGTCTTCAGCTGCTCGCCGAACACCCTGAGCTTCTCGTCGCCGGAGAGGGCCGGGTCGTCCCACGCCGACTGCACCGACGGCAGGTCGGTGGACATGCCGTACCACTTCGCCTGGGTCTTGGGGTCGGAGAGGAACTGGACGAACTTCCACGCGGTGTCGCGCTGCTTGCTGTTCTTGAAGACGACGAAGTCGGAGCCGCCGACGAACGAGCTGCTCTCCTTGGCGCCCGCGGGCAGCTTGGCGACGGCGTACTTGTCCTTGAAGCCGGCGCCGCCGACCTTCTCGACCGCGGACATCATCCACGGGCCCGAGATGAACATCGGGACCTTTCCCGACGCGAAGTCGGGCTCGGTCGTCGGCTGCGCCGGAGCGGCCTTGTCGCTGATGCCGTCGGTGAAGAACGACTGGTAGTACTGAGCGGCCTTGAGCAGCTCCGGGGTGTCGAAGGTGTACTTCTTCCCGTCGCTCAGCGAGGCGCCCTCGCCCCAGGCGAACGGCATGATCGTCTGCCACGAGCCCTGGCCGCCGGCCTGGAGGCCGAGGCCCCACGTCGCGCCGGCCTTGGTCTGCATGGCCTTGGCCATGTCCTTCAGGCCCTGCCAGTCGGTCGGGGCGGCGTCGTAGCCGGCCTTCTTCGCGAGGTCGGTGCGGTAGAAGAGGAGCCGCGTCTCGACGTACCAGGGGATGCCGTAGGAGGTGCCGTCGACCTCGGTGGTCTTCTGCGCGCCGGGGAAGAAGCCGCCGGAGTCGATGTTGCCGGGCAGCGGGTCGAGCGCGCCGAGCCCGGCGAACTCGCCCATCCACGTCGTGCCGACCATCGCGGCGTCCGGGGTGCTGTTCGCGGTGATGGCGGTCGTGAACTTGTCGTGCGCGGCGTCCCAGGGGATCGCGGTGACGTTGACCTTGGCGCCGGGGTTCTGCGCCTCGAAGTCCTTGGCCAGCTCCGGGAGCTTCTCGCCCTCGGCGCCCATGGCCCAGACGGTGATGGTGCCGGTCGCCTTGCCGGAGCCGACGTCGGTGCCCTGGGCCGCCTCTCCGGTGCCGCCGTTGTCGCGGCCGCACGCGCCCAGGGTCAGGGCTGCGGTGGCCACGACGGCCAGGGCGGTCGTCGAACGTCGTCTCATGTCGATCTCACTTCCTTGTGGGGTGGACTGGGCCGGGTGTGGTCTCAGGGGGCGGTCGGCGACGGCTCGGGGCATCCGCACGAGCCGCGCAGCACGACCCGGGTCGCGAGGAGGCCCGCGTCGTGGCCGCCGGGCACGCCGGTGACGCGCTCGTGGAGGCGGTGGGCCGCGATCCGGCCGAGCTCGCGGACCGGCTGGCGCACGGTGGTGAGCCCGGGGCGGACGTACCGCGCCGCCATCACGTCGTCCCAGCCGGTGACGGCGAGGTCCTCGGGGACGCGGACGCCGGCGTCGGCGAGCCGTGCGGTGAGGGCGAGGGCGATCTCGTCGTTGGCGCAGACGACGGCGTCGGCGGGCAGGCCGTCGGCGAGGAGCCGCTCGGCCGCGGCGGTGCCGTCGCTCTCGCGCAGGCCGCCACCGAGGGGCGGGGAGACCTCGAGGCCGTTCTCGCGCAGCGCCTCGGCGAACCCGTCGAACCGTTGCCGGACGTCGGGCGCGATGTCCGGGTCGCCCGCGAAGACCGGCCGGGTTCGGCCGTGGTCGCGCACGAGGTGCGCCGTCAGCTCCCGGGCGCTCGTGAGGTTCTCGGCGGCCAGGTGCTCGAAGCCGTCGGCCCCCTCGCCGGCGACGACGAGCAGCGGCTTCTGCCGGGCCGCGCGGCGCAGGACGGCGTCCGGGAGCAGCCCGCCGAGGACGGCGACGCCGTCGACCCCGGCCGCGAGCCGGGTGAACCGGGGGCCGTCCAGGGGGCGGTCGGGCTCGACGAGGGCGAGGACGACACTGAGGTCGAGGCCTGCGGCGGCCTCCTCGAAGCCCATGAGGAGCTCGGAGAAGTACGGTCCGGAGAGCTCGGGGAGGACGAGGCCGAGCGCCTCGTGATGGCGCACCGCGAGCGACCGAGCAGCCGCGAGGGGCATGTAGTCGAGCCGGTCGATCGCCTCGAGGACCTTCTCGCGGGTGCGGTCCGAGACCGCGCTGCTGCCCTGGACGACACGGGAGACGGTGGCGATGGAGACGCCGGCGGCGGCGGCGACCGAGTAGATCGTCGTGCCGGCGTGATCGTGCGTGCTCGAGCCCGAGGTCATCCGCGCACACCTCCTTGTAAGCGCTTACAACCGTGGTTGTGAGCGCTTACATTGCCACGGGGGTCCGTGCTCGGCAACCCCTCGCCGGGCCGACATCGATGTCAGGACGGCGCGTCCACGGTCCGCTCCGGGTCGCTGACCTGCGGGTTTGCCGCTCGTCGATTCAGCCGGTCGGATTCGGCCGGTCCAGCTCGCCGGGCCGCCGGCTCCGCCGGGTCAGGAGCGCGTCGAGGCCCCAGTAGACGCTCGCCACGACGAGCCCGAAGACGAGGATGAGGGCCAGCGTGCGCGCCACCGACCCGTACCCGAGCGTCGCGACGTTCGCGAAGTCGTACGGGTAGGCGCCGACCACCGCGCCGCGGGCGAGCATCCACCCGATCCAGGTGAGGGGGACGACGAGCGCCAGTGGTACGAGTCGCCCCGACACCCAGCCGCGTGGTCCGACGACGAGCCACACGAGGACGGTGAGGGCCGGCGTGACGACGTGGAGGATCGGGTCGGTGAGCCGGGACCAGCCGACGACGTCGGCGCTCGGGGCGAGGAGCACCTGGTAGACGATCGCGGTCACCGTGATCATCAGGAGGGCGTCCAGCCGCAGCACCCGGACCACCGGACCGTCGCGGCGGGGGCGCCGCGCGAGAAGCGTGGCCGAGAGCGCGACGACGACGTTGGACCAGATCGTGAAGTAGCTGAGCGTGTCGGCGAGCCGCGAGACCACCCCGGCCGCGCCGTCGGGGTGCACCCCGTAGAGCCCCGCGTCCGGGACGGTGTCGGTGTAGCCGCCCGCGCCGGAGATGACGAGGGTGAGCGCGATGCCGAGCCAGGCGACCGCGGCGTTGACGGCGAACGCCGCGCGGGCCGCCGTGGAGGGCTCGGGGGCGGCGACGTCGACCACGGGGCGAGTATGCCGCGCCGTCCGGGTCGGCGGCCGCGGCGCGCCCGAGGGGCGGGCCCGGCTCAGGCCGCGGTCGGTCGCGGTCGGACGGTGCGCCCGGCGAGCGCCGCGACGAGGACGAGGTCGCCGACGACGAGCGGGAGCACCGACGCGACGGGTGACACGTCCACCGGGAGGACCGCGACGGCCATCCCGGCCAGCCCGGCCCCGGCCAGCGCGAGCGGCGCGATCCTGGTCCCGATCCGGCTGTGCCAGAACGCCACGGCCAGGGCCACGAACCCGAGCCCGATGACGGCGGCGGCGCTCGTCCAGTGCTGCCGGAACTCCGCCGCCCCGCGCGCGCCGTCGTCGAGGAGGACGAGTGCCCCGACGGCGACGAGGAGGGCGTACCCGATGCGGGCCAGGAGTGCGGCGTACGCGGCCGGGTGCGAGCGGCGGTGGGTGAGGCTCCACAGGGCCCGGGCCGTGACGAGCTCGAGCGCGCCGACGATGAGGAACGACGTGACCACGTCGACGGTCGCCGTGTCGGCGCGGCCGAGGAGGGTGAGGGCGGGCACCGTCAGCGTGAGGGATCCGAGCAGCGCCACGAGGGCGGTGCGTGCGGACCGCGTGGCGCGCAGGGCCCGCCCGTGCCCGGCCGCGGACCGGAGGGCCGGCGCCCGGGTCGGGCCGCCGAGCGGTGCGGTCGCGGCCCACGAGGTGGGGCGCCCGGCCGGATGCCCCGGGTCCCGGGCCAGTCGGCCGGCGGCGGGCCGGGTCGCGGTGGTCGTCATGCGTCGAGCGTGGCGGCCACCGGTGGTCGCTGTCTGTGGGGGGTACCCCTGAGCCGACCCCGAGTGCCCCCGGACGTCCCCGAGCCGAACGCCTCGCCCCGTGGCCGGGCCGGGTCGCCGAGGATGGTTCCGATCGCCCGCCCGACCTGTTATGGTCACAATGACTTTAACCCGAGGAGGTCCCGGTGCCCGCCAGTCCCGGCCTGCTGACCGACCGCTACGAGCTGACGATGCTCACCGCCTTCGTCCGCGACGGCAGCGTCGAGCATCCCGCCGTCTTCGAGACGTTCGCGCGCCGGCTGCCGGAGGGGCGTCGCTACGGCGTCGTCGCCGGGCTCGGCCGGCTCGCCCCGATGCTCGCGGACTTCCGGTTCGACCCGGCGGAGGTGGACTGGCTGCGGGCGCAGGACGTCGTCGACGACGCGACGGCCGCGTGGCTGCGCGCCTTCCGCTTCACCGGGGACGTCGACGCCTACCCCGAGGGCGACCTCTACTTCCCGGGCAGCCCGGTGCTCACCGTGCGCGGCACGCTCGGCGAGTGCGTGATGCTCGAGACCCTCGTGCTGAGCGTCCTCAACCACGACAGCGCCGTGGCGA
>JACXUW010000191.1 GCA_014763705.1 Micrococcales bacterium
GACCCCGAGGCCGGCCGCGCCGAGGAGGACCGAGCGGCGCCCGCTCGTGCCGTCGCCACGGGCCGTGCGGTCCGGTCCGGCGCCCGCGGCGGGGTCGGCGGCCGCGGCGCCCCAGCGGTCGAGGGTCCCGAGGAACCACCCGGCGGCGAGCACCCCGACGAGGGCCGTGACGAGACCGGGGAAGAGGTCGACGGGGCTCGCGGTCGGCCGGAGCGCGGCCGCGGCGACCGCGAGCATCGCCAGCACGCCGAGCGCGGCCAGCCCGAGGGTGCGACGGGAGCGGGCGAGGAGGCCGGCGGCGGCGGCGAGGAGGAGGGTGACGACGGTGACCGAGCCGATGAGGATCGGCTTGTCGTTCGTGCCGAACGTCGAGACCGCCCACTCCTTGACCGGGGTCGGGGTCGCGTCGATGACGGTCGACCCCACGGCGAGGACCGGCGAGGCCTCGGGTGAGACGAGCCCCGCGACGAGGTGACCGAGCCCGGCGCCCGCGGCCGCGCCGAGCAGGGCGCCGAGGGCGTACCACGCGCGGTGCGGGCGCCGGGCGGCTGCGGACTGCGGTGCGGTGCTCATGGGAGGACTTCGGAACCGCGAGCGCTCGCGGATGGTCTCGAGGTCACCGGGGTGGACGGCATCCCCCCATCCTCGGGGTCCGGCGTGCGGCGCGGGAGCCCCCGTCGCCTACCGTAAGCAGCGTGACACCTCCTCGCCGTCCCCGCTTCCTCCCGTTCATCCTCACCGGAGCGGTCCTCGGGTTCGTCGTCGGTGCCGCCGTCGCCGACTTCGGGTGGCTCGAGGACACCTCGGGCCCCCTGGCCCAGATGCAGTACTCGCCGACGACGGCCGTCGGCTACCTCGGGCTGCTGGGGGCCTGCCTCTTCGCCCTCCTCGCCGCCCTGCTCGCCCTCGCGATCGAGCGGGCGTCCCGCCGCTCCTGACCCCGGTCGCGCGGCGCGTGAGAGGATGGAGCACGTGCCACGCGGAGACGGACGCCTCAGCCACGACCTCCTTCCCGGCGAGAAGGGTCCCCAGGACGCGTGCGGCGTCTTCGGGGTGTGGGCGCCGGGCGAGGAGGTCGCCAAGCTCACGTACTACGGGCTCTACGCCCTGCAGCACCGCGGCCAGGAGTCGGCGGGCATCGCGACCTCGGACGGCACCCGGCTGCTCGTCTACAAGGACATGGGGCTCGTGTCGCAGGTCTTCGACGAGCGCTCGCTCGCGTCGCTGCGCGGGCACCTCGCGGTCGGCCACTGCCGCTACTCGACGACCGGCGGCTCGACCTGGGAGAACGCCCAGCCGACGCTCGACGGGCACGCCGGCGGCACGGTGGCGCTGGCCCACAACGGCAATCTCATCAACTCGGCCGAGCTGCGCGACGTCGTGGCCGGGCACCGGGTCGACGGCCACCGCGGCGAGCTGGCCCGCGGCAACACGACCGACACCGCGCTCGTCACCGCGCTGCTGACCGCCGACCCGGACCGCACCGTCGAGGCCGCCGCCCTCGAGGTGCTGCCGATGCTCCGCGGCGCCTTCTGCCTCGTCTTCATGGACGAGCACACGCTCTACGCGGCCCGCGACCCGCAGGGCATCCGCCCGCTCGTCGTCGGCCGCCTCGAGCGCGGGTGGGTCGTCGCGTCCGAGACCGCGGCGCTCGACATCGTCGGTGCCTCGTTCGTCCGCGAGGTGGAGCCGGGCGAGCTCATCGCGGTCGACGAGGACGGGCTGCGCTCGCAGCGGTTCGCCGAGGCCCGGCCGAAGGGCTGCGTCTTCGAGTACGTCTACCTCGCCCGCCCGGACACGACGATCAGCGGCCGGGTCGTCCACGAGGCACGGGTCGAGATGGGCCGCGCGCTGGCCCGCGAGCACCCCGTCGAGGCCGACCTCGTGATGCCGACGCCGGAGTCGGGCACGCCGGCCGCCATCGGGTACGCGCAGGAGTCGGGCATCCCCTACGGGCAGGGCCTCGTCAAGAACTCGTACGTCGGGCGTACCTTCATCGCTCCGTCGCAGACCATCCGACAGCTGGGTATCCGGTTGAAGCTCAACCCTCTTCGCGACGTCATCAAGGGCAAGCGCCTCGTGGTCGTCGACGACTCGATCGTCCGCGGCAACACCCAGCGGGCGCTCGTGCGGATGCTGCGCGAGGCCGGCGCGGCCGAGGTGCACGTGCGCATCTCGTCGCCGCCGGTGCGCTGGCCGTGCTTCTACGGCATCGACTTCGCGACCCGCGCCGAGCTCATCGCGACCGGCCTCGGGGTCGAGGAGGTGTGCACCTCGATCGGGGCCGACTCCCTCGGCTACATCTCCGAGGACGGGATGGTCGAGGCCACCGGCCAGCCGCGCGAGCGACTGTGCACGGCGTGCTTCTCCGGGGTCTACCCCGTCGCGCTGCCCGAGGACGGGCGGCTCGGGAAGGGCGTGCTCGAGCTCGAGCTGCCGATCGACGACGAGGGCTCCGGCGGTGGCCGAGCCGTGGGAGAGCGCCACCCGCACCGGCAGGCGCCGCTGCTCGACGTCCCCGTGCTCGACGTCGAGGGCGTGCCGACGGCCGCCGGAGGTGGCGCGGCCGAGGCCGTCCTGCGCCCCTGAGGCGGGGCGCCGGGCCACCTGCGGTGTGGCTCAGGGACGTTCCTCGACCCACTCGCGTGGCGGGTAGAGCGGGATCTCCCGGGCGTGGCCGTCGGTGGACGGGTCGTCGGCCCGGACGACCGGGATCTCGCCGGTGTCGCCGAGGCGGCTCGGGCGAGGGAGGTTCGAGCTGCGGTACCAGGACTCCTGCGTGGTGCGGTGCATCGTCGGATGGCCGGCCGGGGAGACGTCGACCCCGCCGCCGGGGACGGTCGGGTCGTTGTCCGAGGGGCCCGGCCCGCGCCCGCGCGGGGGACCGCCGCCGGGGTCCTCGTCCGGCCCGTCGTCGCGCCGGCGCCCGCGGCGCGGCAGCTTGGGCCACGAGCGCCCACGGGCGCCGCGCTTCTCGCGCGGCTTCTCGCCGAAGATCTCGGAGTTGAGCGCCGCGTTGACGGCCTCGGGCTCGGGCAGGAAGGTCAGCTCGCGGATGGCCTGCTGCTGGCCGGCGCTCTCGATGATGATCGTCCCGAAGCCGGCCAGCTCGCCGAGCAGGGTGCGCCGGAAGGTCATGTCCGTCACCTTGGTCAGCCGCATCATCGGGACGCTCGTGTCGAGGACGCCCTCGTGCTTGAGGATCCGCTTGTTGGTCACGACGATCCAGCGGAATCGGCGGTCGGCCTCGGCCCACGCGAGCCGCACGAGGCCGACGAGGAGGGCGATGCCGACGAGCCGGAGCAGCGGCGCCGCGACGTGCAGCCCGACGTCGAACCAGACGTAGGCGAGGAGGGCGGCCGTCGGCCACACCGCGGGCCGGACGAGGACGGCCGGGTGCTGGCGGGTGCGGATGACGATGCGCTCACCCTCGGCGAGCTGGCGCAGCAGGCTGTTCTGGACGCGGCGCGGCATCGCCGCGAGGTCGCGCTCGACGCTCTCCGGGGTCCCGTCCGTGACGGCGTGAACCCGCGGCACGGCTCAGCCTCTGAGCAGGCTGTCGAAGAACCGCCCGATGTTGCTCACGCCGCCGGCGACGACGTCCCAGGCCGACCCGAAGATGTTGGCGGCCGAGTCGGGGGAGGTGAGGATCGCGTAGAGCAGGAAGACGACGACGAGCCACATCACGATCTTCTTGACCGGGGGCATGACGTGTCCTCCTGCGTGCGGGCGGGCCGGGTGCACGCCTCGCGGATGATCGTCCCAGATGTGACTCGTGTGACGGATGAGGCGGTGGGCCGGGCGTGTCGTCGGGCCTGGCGCCGAGGCTACTGCGCGACGCCGTAGAGGCGGTCCCCCGCGTCGCCGAGACCCGGCACGATGTAGCCGACCTCGTTGAGCCTCTCGTCGATGGCGCCCGTGACCAGGGTGACCGGCGCGGTGAGCCCGGCGACGGACTCCTCGAGGTGCGCGATGCCCTCGGGCGCGGCGAGCAGGCAGACGGCGGTGATGTCGTCGGCGCCGCGGTCGGTGAGGAAGTGGATGGCGTCGGCCATCGAGCCGCCGGTCGCGAGCATCGGGTCGAGGACGTAGACCTGCCGCCCGGAGAGGTCGTCGGGCAGCCGGTTGGCGTACGTCACGGCCTCGAGGGTCTCCTCGTCGCGCTGCATCCCGAGGAAGCCGACCTCGGCGCTCGGCAGCAGCCGGACCATGCCCTCGAGCATGCCGAGCCCGGCCCGGAGGATGGGGACGATGAGCGGCTTGGGGTTGCTCAGCTTGATGCCGGTCGTCGGCGCGACCGGAGTGACGATCTCGAACGGCTCGACCCGCACCTCGCGCGTCGCCTCGTAGGCGAGGAGGGTCATCAGCTCCTCGGCGAGCCGCCGGAAGGTGGGGGAGTCGGTCCGCTCGTCCCGGAGGTAGGTCAGCTTGTGGGCGATGAGCCGGTGGTCCGGGTTGATCACGCGCATGGGTGAAACTTAGCGCGTGACGCCGCCCGCCGACCCTGCCGACCTGGTGCTCATGGAGCGAGCCCTGGGGCTCGCCGGACGCGCCGCGGCGGCCGGTGACGTCCCGGTCGGCGCGCTCGTCGTCGCGCGCACCGGGGAGGTGCTCGGGGAGGGCTGGAACGTGCGGGAGGCGGTCGGCGACCCGACAGGGCACGCCGAGGTCGTCGCGTTGCGGGCGGCCGCGGCCTCGCTCGGGACCTGGCGGCTCGAGGGCTGCCGGCTCGTCGTGACGATGGAGCCCTGCCCGATGTGCGCCGGCGCGCTCGTCCTCGCCCGGGTCGCGCAGGTCGTGCTCGGCGCCTGGGACCCGAAGCTCGGGGCGTGCGGCTCGGTGTGGGACGTGCCCCGCGACCGGCGGGTCACCCACCGGGTCGAGGTGGTCGGCGGGGTGCTCGAGGAGGAGTGCGGCGCGGTGGTCCGGCGGTTCTTCGAGGACCACCGCGGTTGAGCCCTCGCCCGATTTCGGGGCCGGTGCGCCGCTCGGGTACCCTCTCCGGCGGTGGCGTGTCCGAGCGGCCTAAGGAGCACGCCTCGAAAGCGTGTGAGGGTGCAAGCCCTCCGTGGGTTCAAATCCCACCGCCACCGCCAACCGAGAACGCCCCCGGGAGCTTGCGACCGGGGGCGTTCTCGGCTGTCGGCGCCCGGGTCCAGGGCGGCCGCGCCAGCACCGCGGGGCAACCTCGCGCCACCTCCCGCCTCCAGGTCTCGGCGGGCACGTGCGCGGGTGCGGTTCTCGTCAGGCGGGGGGTCGTCACGCCGCGAGGCACGCGGCGAGGGCACCGAAGTAGACGACGCCGGCGCCGAGGGCGTGCACGGTGACGGGGGCGTCGAACCGTCCGGCGAGGACCCGTCCCACGGCGCGGGCGTAGTCGCCGGCCGCGGATCCGCCGGACCTGGACATCCGGCGGGAGCGGCGGACGAGCATCGTGTCGCCGAGCACGTTCCCGAGGGTCAGGGCGCCGAGCGCGCTCCATCCGAGGAGCACCTCACCGGTGACCGTGAAACCGCTCCACAGGAACAGGGCGCCGACGGCGAGGGCGAGGTGCCCGAGGACGACGCGGCTGCCTCCGCGGCGGGCGGCCGGGGCGGCGCCGCGCGGTCGGTGGCGCACCCACCGGCTCAGGAGGAGCACGCCGACGCCCGCCTGGACCAGCCAGGCGCCGAGCACGAAGACCGCCACGGACCGACCGTACTACGTTCGTAGTGATTGGTCACTACGTCTATAGTGCCGGGATGGAGGTGTCGCGGCGGGGCCGAGCGCTCGCGGCGGCGATCGACCTCCTCGGCACGCAGGGCGTGCGGGCCCTGACGCACGCCAGGGTCGACGAGCGGGCCGGGCTGCCACGGGGCTCGACGTCGAACTACTTCCGCACCCGTGCCGCGCTCGTCGAGGGGGTGGTCGAGGAGATGGTGGCCCGCGAGCTGCCGGTCGTCGGTCCCGCGCTCGCGGTGTCCGACGAGGCGGAGCTCGTCGAGGCGCTCGTCGCCCTCTTCGAGGTGCTCACCGGTCCCCAGCGGGTCGTCACCGCCGCCCGCCTCGCGCTCTACGTGGAGGCGGGGCACGACGAGGCGCTCGGTGCGGCCCTCGCCCGGGGCCGGGCGAGGATGGCCGAGGCCGTCACCCCCGCGTTCGCCGCCCTCGGCGCCCCGGACCCCGACTTCGCCACCCTGGTCGTCGCGGCGCTCTTCGAGGGGATGTTCCTCCACGTCGTCGCCCGGCACGCCCGGGTCGACGCCCGCCGCCTCGTCGAGGGAGCGGTCCGGATGGCTCTCGCCGCCCCCGCTCCCGACTGACGACGAACCGTCGACCGGCGGCGCGACCTCGACCGGCGGCGCGACCGTCGTCCTGCGGCGCGACCGTCGTCCTGCGGCGCGACCGTCGTCCGTCGGCGCGACCGTCGAGGTTGCGCGACATGCGGATGCTC
>JACXUW010000651.1 GCA_014763705.1 Micrococcales bacterium
AGGGGTGACCCGATACGCGTGTGACTGGTGGGGAGGGTTTCGCGCTCAGGCGCCGGGGTGGGCGTCGAACGCGGCGACGAGCATCGGCGCCACGATGTCGGCCTGCCACCGGCGCACGCCGAGGCCCGCGAGGGCGGCCCGGAAGCCGTCGAGGTCGCGCTGCTCGGGCGGGCTCCAGACCACGCGGCGCAGGGGGTCGGGGGAGCAGACGTTCTCGACCGGGATGGTGTGCTCGTCGGCGAACGCGGTGAGCGCGGTCCGGGTGGCCCCGAGGCGCTCGGCCGCGACCGGGTTCTTGTCGGCCCAGACCCGCGGCGGCGGCGGGCCGTCCGAGGGCAGGGTGCGCGGCGGCAGCTCGTCCTCGGGGAGGGCGACCGCGCGCTCGACCGCCTCGACCCACTGCCGCCCGTACCGCTTGATGGCCCGGTGGCCGGACGGCAGCGCCGCGGTGTCGCGCGGCAGCGCCTTGGCGATCTCGACGAGCGCGGCGTCCGGGAGCACGCGCCCGACCGAGGTGTCGCGGTCGCGGGCGATGGCGTCGCGGGCGTACCAGAGCTCGCGGACGACGCCGACGCCACGACGGGAGCGCAGCGTGTTGATCCCGGAGGTGCGCCGCCACGGGTCGACCCGCTCGACCGGGGTCCAGTCGAGGAGGGCGGCGAACTCCTGCCGGGCCCACTCGTCCTTGCCCTGGGCCGCGAGGTCGACGCCCATGAGGTTGCGCAGCTCCCCGAGCACCTCGACGTCGAGCGCCGCGTAGCGCAGCCACGGGTCGGGCAGCGGCCGGGTCGACCAGTCGACGGCCGAGTGCTCCTTGGCGAGGCGCAGCCCGAGGTAGTGCTCGACGACGGCGGCGAGGCCGACCCGCGGCAGCCCGAGGATGCGGGCCGCGAGCTCGGTGTCGAACAGCTGGCGGGGACGCAGGCCGACCTCGGCGAGGCACGCGAGGTCCTGGGTGGCGGCGTGGAGGATCCACTCCGCGGGTCCGATCGCGGCGTCGAGCGGTGAGAGGTCGGGCACCGCGATGGGGTCGACGAGCCACGTGCCGGAGCCCTCGCGGCGGAGCTGGACGAGGTAGGCGCGCTGGCCGTACCGGTACCCGGAGGCGCGCTCGGCGTCGATGGCGACCGGCCCGACCCCGGCCGTGACGGCGCGGGCGGCCTCGTCGAGGGCGCGCTCGGACTCGACGACGGCGGGGACGCCCTCGGCCGGCTCCTCGAGCGGGACCGGCTGCTAGACCTCGACCGCGGGGCCGTCGGCGGGGGTGGTGTC
>JACXUW010000192.1 GCA_014763705.1 Micrococcales bacterium
GACGCTGCCCAGGGAGATGTCGAGCAGGTCGGCGACGGCGGGGTCGTCGAGCCCGGCGGCGGTCGCGAGCTCGGCCCGGGTCAGCCGCAGCTCGGCCTCCTCGAGGAGGGCGGCGGCGTCGGGCACCTCGGGGTCGGGCGCCGGCTCGGGGACGACCGGCCGCAGCTCGGCGCCGGCCGGGACGAGACCGCGGTCGATCGCCGCGAGCGAGTCCTTGATGACCCGCAGCGGCCAGAAGAGGTCCCGCTGCGCCCGCAGGACGTAGCGCAGCCGCTCGACGTCGGCGGGGGCGTACCGGCGGTAGCCGGACCCGGTGCGCTCCGGCGTGACGAGGCCCTCGGCCTCGAGGAAGCGCACCTTGGAGACGGTGACGTCCGGGAACTCCTCGGCGAGGGCCGTGACGACGGCCCCGATGGTCAGGGGGCGCACCGGCGCCTGCCGTCAGTCGCTCGCCGCCGCGTAGAACACGAGGCGGAACTTGCCGATCTGCACCTCGTCGCCGGTGGAGAGGGTGGCCTCCTCGACGAGGTCGCGGTTGACGTAGGTGCCGTTGAGCGAGCCGACGTCGCGGACGACGAAGGTGCCACCGGAGCGGCGGAACTGGGCGTGCTTGCGCGAGACGGTGACGTCGTCCAGGAAGATGTCGCTGTCCGGGTGCCGCCCGGCGAGCACCTCGTCGTCGTCGAGGAGGAAGCGGGCCCCGGTGTTCGGGCCACGGAGGACGACGAGGAGCGCGGTCCCGGGGCGCAGGGCCTCGACGGTCGCGAGGTCGGCCTTGGTCAGGACGTGCTCGGCCTCGCCCTGCGGCTCGACGCGGGCACCCTCGACCGCCTGCAGGCGCATGGTCGTGGGCTCCGGCACGGGCTGCTGGTCGCCTCCGCGCTCGTCGCTGGTCATCTCGTCCCTACCACCCTTTCCTCGGTGTCTCCCGGGGAGTGCCCACCCTAGATCACGACGGCGTGGAAGTCCCGCGCCCGGGGTGACCTGCGAGGTGTGCGCGGCTCAGGAGAACTGGGAGGTGTACCCGTCGACGTCGAGGAGAGCCGCGACGTCGGCGGCGTCGGCCGGCCGCAGCTCGTACATCCAGCCCTCGCCGTACGGGTCGGAGTTGACGAGCTCGGGGGTGGCGTCGAGGGCGGGGTTGACGGCGGTGACCTCACCGGAGACGGGCGCGTAGAGGTCGCTGACCGACTTGGTCGACTCGACCTCCCCGCAGGTGTCGCCGGCCGTCACGGTGTCCCCCACCCCCGGGAGGCTGACGTACACGACGTCGCCGAGGGCCTCCTGGGCGAAGGCGGTGATGCCGATGCGGACGACGTCATCCTCCTCGCGGACCCACTCGTGCTCGGCGGTGTAGCGCAGGCCTGCGGGGTACTCGAGGTCGCTCATGGTTCTCCTGTCCGGTGCGCGGGTGTCGCGTCAGGGGGTGGGCGTGGGTACCGGCCGAGCGTACTGAGGCGTGCGGACGCTGAGCAACGCGCCCACCTCGACCTTGTCCTGGATCTCGACGGTGGCCTCCGCCCCGGCCCGGCGGACCGTCGCGGTGACCCCACCGGGGATCTGCATGGCGCCGGCGAGGGTGTCGGAGTCGCCGATCGCGCGGATGAGGTACGGCGGGCGCACCTCGGTGCCCGAGACCGAGATGCCGGCGTCGGTGTCGGCGAACCACGTCGAGGCGACGACGCGCACCGACCCCACCTGGATGGCCTCGGCGCCCGCCGCCCGCAGCTCCTGGACGGCGTCGAGGATGATGGTCTGGCGGACCTTGCCCTGCGGGTCGTCGATCCGGACGAGGACGCCGGGTCCGGTGGCCGGCGCCGTGCCGGCGAGGATGCCGAGCGCGTCGAGGCGCTGCTGGGCCGCCCGCTGCGCCTCCTGCTCGCCCGTGGTGCGGCTCTTGAGGAGGTCGAGCGAGGACTGCAGGTCGCGCACCTCGCCGGAGAGCTGGTCGCCGTCCTGGTCGACGTCGGCGAAGATCCGGACCAGCTCGTCCTCGCGGAGGGTCTCCAGCCCCTGGATCGAGGTCTGCCGGACCTGGGCGATGATCGCGAAGCCCAGCGCGGCGGCGAGCAGCATCGCGAGGAGGTTGGACCGGCTCGGGCGCGGCGACCCGGCGCGCCGCAGCCGGGCCCATGCGTGCCGGGCGTCGCGCGGCGCCCGTCCGGGGCCGCCCGGCTCCTCGCTCATGCGTCGAAGAGGTGCCGGCGGATCGCGGCGACGTTGGAGAAGATCCGCACCCCGAGGACGACGACGACGCCGGTCGAGAGCTGGCTGCCGACCCCGAGCTTGTCGCCGAGGAAGACGATGAACGCGGCGACGACCACGTTGGAGAGGAACGAGACGACGAACACCTTGTCGCTGAAGATGCCGTCGAGGATGGCCCGGACCGCGCCGAAGACCGCGTCCAACGCGGCGATGACGGCGATCGGGAGGTAGGGCTGCAGCCACACCGGCACCGCGGGCTGCAGGAGCAGCCCGACGAGGATGCCGAGGGCCAGGCCGATGGCAGGGATCACGACGAGCCGTCCTCCGGGTCGGTGGGCGCCCCGCTCGTCGGGGACGCCCCAGTATCCACCGTCTGCGCGTACCGGGTGGTGAGGCCCACCGCCCCCGGCACCGAGAGGTCGTCGTCGTCGTGCACCTCGGTGTCGGCTCGCACCCCGACCATGTTGTGCAGGGTCGTGAGGTAGGCCCCGCCGGCGCCGTCGGCGAAGGCCCCCGGCAGGGTGCGCGGGTCGCCGAGGGCGGTGATGCGGTAGGGCCGGGTCAGGGGGCGGAAGTCGACGATGATGGCCGACCCCGCGAACCGGATGGCCGAGACCGAGGTGATCCGGTTGCCGTTGATGCTCACGGCCTCGGCGCCGGCCTGCCACAGGAAGTTGACGACGTACTGCAGGTCGCGGCTGAGGACGCGCTGCTGGTCGGCCTGGTCGCCCGTGGCGGTGTCGGCGTCCGGTGCGTCGTCGAGCGTCACGAGCATCCCGGGCCCGGTCATCGCGACCGCGCCGGCGGCCATGGCCAGCTGCCGTCCGCGCTCGCCGCCCCCGGCGGACGGCCCGAGCTGGGCTGCCTCGAGGGTGGCGACCTGGGCCTGGAGGCGCTGGGCCTCGACGGAGAGGCGGTCGACCTCGACCCGGCGCGACTCGATCTGCTTGACGAGGTCGGCGCGCGCGGCGGAGCGGGGGCTGCTCGTCGCCCTGAGGTTGGCGGCGGCGCCGCCGACGACGAGCCCGATCGCCAGGGTCGCGGCGAGCAGCCGTGGCGAGCGCAGGGACGTCGAGCGCGGCAGCCCCTGCGCCTCGCGCCGGTCGGCGGCGGCCCGGTAGCCCGGGTCGAGGGGGCGCTCCATCATCGTGCGGATGAGCGTCATCGACGCGTCCGGACGACGGCCCCCCGGCGCCGCGCTCACGCGGGGACCGCCCGCTCGTGCGCGAGGAGCCTCCGCAGCTGCATCGCGTAGAGCACGCCGGCCAGCCAGTACAGCGTGATGCCCCACCACGCGAAGCCCCAGCCCACCGGCTCGGCGATGCGCGCCACCGGGCCCGTGCCGTCGGCGAGGAGGAGCAGCGGGAAGGCGTAGAGGAGGTTGAAGGTGGCCGCCTTGCCGGCGAAGTGGACCGGGAGGCCGACCCATCCGTGCCGCTTGGCGATGAGGACGACGACGCCCATGAAGGCCTCGCGGGCGAAGAGGACGACGACGACCCACCACGGGAGGATGTCGCGCCAGGCGAGGCCGAGGAGCGTCGAGGCGATGTAGAGCCGGTCGGCGACCGGGTCGAGGAGCTGCCCGAGCCGTGACTCCAGGCCCCAGGCTCGGGCGATCTTGCCGTCGAGCCAGTCGGTGAGCCCCGAGACCATGAGGAGCACGAGGGCCAGCGCGTCGTGCCGGCTGAGGATCGCCCAGAGGAAGACCGGGACCCCGACGAGCCGGAGCGCGCTCAGCACGTTGGGCAGCGTGAGGACACGCGTGCTCACGCCGCCCTGCGACCCCGCGCCCGTCATGGGCGCCACTGTATTGCGTGCGGGAGACCCGGCCGACGGGGCGCCACCTCGTCGGCGCGCCACCGGCCCCTAGGGTGGCGGGATGGGCACGAGCATCCTCGGCGCGAACGAGGCCGACCTGCGGCGCGACCGGACCAGTGTCAAGTGGCTGGCCTACCCGCCGGACGTGCTGCCCCTGTGGGTCGCCGAGATGGACTGCTCGCCCTGCCCCGCGGTCGTCGAGGCGGTGACCGCCGCGGTCTCCCGCGGCGACACCGGCTACGGGTGGGCACCGAGGTACGCCGAGGCGGTGGCGCGCTACGCCGGGACGGCGTGGGGGTGGGACGTCGCCCCGAGCTCGATGCTCGTCGTCGCCGACGTGATGATCGGCGCGAGCGAGGTGCTGCGGATGCTCACCGACGAGCGCGGCGCCGTCGTCGTCTCTCCCCCGGTGTACGACTCGTTCTTCGGCTTCGTCGAGGCCATCGGCCGCCGTCGGGTCGACGCACCGCTCGGTGCGGACGGGCGGTTGGACCCCGAGGCGCTGCGGGCCGCCTTCCGCGAGGCCACCGCCGGCGGCGGCCGGGTCGGCTACCTCCTGTGCAACCCGCAGAACCCGACGGGCGCGGTCCACACCCCCGACGAGCTCGCGACGCTGGCCGCGCTGGCCCGCGAGTTCGGGGTCCGGGTCGTCGCCGACGAGATCCACGCGCCGCTCGTCCACGACGGCGGACCCCGCTTCACGCCGTACCTCACCGTGCCGGGCGCCGAGGACGCCTTCTCGGTCTTCTCCCCGTCGAAGGGCTGGAACCTCGCCGGCCTGAAGTCGGCGGTCGTCGTGGCCGGCCGGCAGGCCCGGGAGGACCTCGCCCGGATGCCCGAGGTGCACACGCACGGTTCGTCCCACGTCGGCGAGATCGCGCACGTCGCCGCGATGCGCGACGGGCTCGAGTGGCACGCCCGGCTGCGCACCGAGCTGACCGCCAACCGCGACCTCGTCGGGCGGCTCCTCGCCGAGCACCTGCCGCAGGTGCGCTGGGTGAGCCCCGGGGCCACCTACCTCGCGTGGCTGGACTGCCGCGCGCTCGGGCTCGGGGACGACCCCGCGGCCGTCTTCCGCGAGCGGGGACGGGTCGCCCTCGGGTCCGGCCCGCGCTACGGCGCCGAGGCCGGCCGGGGGTTCGTCCGGCTCAACTTCGCCACCTCCCCGCAGATCCTCGAGGAGGCCGTGCGCCGGATGGCCTCGATCCTCTAGGTCCCGCGCCGCAGGACCGCGACCCAGACGTCCGGGCCGGCCGGGTTGAGGGGGTGCCCCCGGCGATCGAGCGAGTGCAGCACCACGTCGCCCGCGGCGAGCGAGCGCACCTCGTCCTCGTCGAGCAGCCACGGCGGGTCGACCCCCGGGTCCTCGCCGCGCTCGCGGACGAACTGGACGGCGAGCAGGGTCCCACCCGGGGCCAGCAGCGCCCGCACCCCCGCCACCGCCTCGGGACGCACCCTCGGCGGGAGCGCCTGGACCGTGAAGACGTCGACGACGAGGTCGAACGCACCGACGAGGTCCGGCGGGAGGTCGAGGAGGTCGGCGACGCGGTAGTCGACGACCGTGCCGGGATGCCAGTCGCGAGCCAGCTCGACCGCGGCCGGGGCGACGTCGAAGGCCGTCATCGCCCAGCCCTGCGTCGCGAGGTGCTCGGCGTCGGCCCCGAGCCCGGCCCCGACGACGACCGCGCGGCGGCCCTCCCCCGGGCCCGCCGCGGCGACGTGCTCGACGACCGGTGGGTAGGCCGCGGTCCGGGCCCACGGGGTGTCGATCCGGTCCTCGGCGGCCTCACCCCACAGCTGCACGAACCAACGCGTCGGGCTCTCGGCGACCGAGGCGGCGGCCAGCTCGTCGGCCCGGCGGTCCCAGTCCCGGTCGGTGCTCATTCCGGCACCGTAGCCCCCGGCCTCGCGTCCGGGCAGACCGGACGCCGCGCTCCCGGCATCCGGTCGGGCTGACAGGACGCCGCGCTCCTGCCCCGCTCGTCCCTCGCAGGGCGCTCGCGCTCCCGGCATCCGGTCGGGCTGACAGGACGCCGCGCTCCTGCCCCGCTCGTCCCTCGCAGGGCGCTCGCGCTCCCGGCATCCCGTCAGTCCCGACGTGCGACGAGGGCCGCTGCAGATCGACTCCGTCGATCTGCAGCGGCCCTCGCTCGCGGTCGGGCTGACAGGATTTGAACCTGCGACCCCTTGACCCCCAGTCAAGTGCGCTACCAAGCTGCGCCACAGCCCGTGGCTCGCCCCCTCGCGGGAGCGGTCGAAACCTTATCCCACCGCGCGGCGCCCGACCCAATCGGTCCGGGGCGGAGCGGCGCCCGGCCGCACCCGGGGCCCTCACCCGGCTTCGTCGCGCTGCACCCGGGAACGGTTCCGGGGTGAAGCGCCGCCGTATCGGGTGACCCGATAC
>JACXUW010000652.1 GCA_014763705.1 Micrococcales bacterium
ACGTAGCGCACGCCCCCGACCGTGCGCTCCTGGCGGGAGGACCCGGCCGGGGCGACGCCGAGCGCGGTGACCCGGGCGCCGGCGCGGGCCGCGGCCGCGGCGGTCTTGATGACGCGGGCGTCGTTGGCCATCCCGTTGTTGACGACCATGACGACGTGGGGCCGCTCCGCCTCAGCCACGGCCGAGGACCTCCTCGACGAGGGCGGCGGCGCGGTCGTAGGTCGAGCCGCCGTCGCCGCGCGCGGCGCTCCAGGCGAGCGCGCGCTCGCGCTCGGCCGCGAGCCGTTCGGGCTCCTCGGCGTAGCGACGCAGCGCGGCCGCCGCCTCCTGCGGGTCGGCGACGACGGAGCCGGCACCGACCTCCTCGAGGAGGCGGCGCTGGCGGGGCAGGTCGCTGACGACGGGCACGATGCCGGTCGCGAGGTACTCGTAGACCTTCGAGGGCAGGGTGTCGCGGAAGGCCGGGGTGTCCTCGAGCAGGGCGAAGCCGACCCAGGCGTGGCCCACCGCCTCCCAGGCCTCCCGGGGCGGGCGGCGGCCGTGCCAGACGACCCGGCCCTCGAGGTCGGGACGGGCGCAGCGCTCGAGGGCGGTGGCGCGGTCGGCGTCGCGCAGCGGCCCCACGACCTCGAACCGCCACCCGGGGGCGCCGGCGACCGCCTCGAGCATCGCGGGCAGGCCCCGGCTCGGCCGGACGTCGCCGACGTAGCAGGCCAGCGGGGTGGCGGCGGGCTCGCGGGGCGTGCCGACCAGTCCGAGGTCGGCCTCGTTGCGGACGACGAGGCGGCGTCGGGCCCGGCCGGGCGGCACGTGGTCGTCGGCGACGAGGGTCGCCGCGCTGGTGCGCGCCGCGTGCTCGGCGAGCCGGACGACGACCCGGGCCCCGGCCCCGAGCAGGCCGACCGACCACTCGCGGTCCTCGACCAGCCGGGCGTAGTCCTCGTGGACGTCGGCGACGACCGGGCGGCGGCGCAGGGCCCCGACCGCCCGCGCGGCGACGAGGCTGTCGGGGTCGAGGGTGACGAGCACCCGACCACGGGCGGCGGCCGCGTAGCGCGGCGCCAGGAGGGCGCGTCCCACCATCCCGGGCCGGGGCACGGTGCGCACCTGCGCGGCGGGCGGGGCGCCGGCGGGGTCTCCGAGCCCGAGGACCTCGACGCTCAGGCCACGCCGCGCGAACGCCCCGACGAGGCGGTGCAGGCGGGCGTCGGCGACGTCGTGGCCGGAGGTGACGACCGAGACGTCGACCGGTGCGCTCACAGGTCCTCGAG
>JACXUW010000653.1 GCA_014763705.1 Micrococcales bacterium
CCTCGCGGAGCACGTCGACGGCGGCGTTGACCAGCCGTGAGCCGTGGCCCTGGCGCCGGGCGTCCGGGTGGACCGCGAGGAGGGTCACCTCGCCCCAGCCGCCCTCGGCGTCGGGGTCCTGGGACGGGCCGAGCGCGACGGCGCCCACGACCTGCTCGCCGGCGCACGCGACGAGCAGCCGGTGCACGCCCTCGGGCGGGCGGGTCAGTCCCTCGCGCCACGCGCGGGCGAAGGCGTCCGGCTCGAAGAGGGCGAGGACCTCCTGCGGCAGCCGGCCGGCGTACGTCGCGCGGAAGACCTCGGCCTGGACGCGGCCGACCGCCGGCGCGTCGTTGGGCCGGGCACGGCGCACGCTCGCGTCGGCGACCGGTCCCGGCCCGTGCTGGTGGTCGTGCGCGTCGCCGTGCGCGTGCGGGTGCTCGTGGCCGGCCATCAGTGCCCCCGGAACGCCGGCTCGCGCCGTTCGGTGAAGGCGGCGCGGCCCTCGCGCAGGTCCTCGCTCGACCAGGCCCGGGCGAAGGCGGCCTCGTAGCGGGCCACCCCGGCCGCGTCGTCGTGGTGGGCGTCGAAGCCGATCTTGGAGCCGGCCTGGGCCAGCGGTGCCAGCCGGGTGGCGGCGGTCGCCAGCGCGACGGCGTCCTCGAGGCCACCCCGGCGCTGGGCGAAGCCGAGCCGCCAGGCGTCGTCGGCGTCGAGCACGGCGGCGGTGAGGACCAGGTGCCGGGCCGCTCCCTCGCCCCAGAACCGGGCGAGCCGGTCGATGGTCCAGTGGTCGACCATGAGACCGAGCCGCGCGACCGGGACGGCGAAGCGCGCGGAGTCGGCGACGACCCGCACGTCGCAGGCGAGTGCGAGCTGCATCCCGAGGCCCATGCACGAGCCCTCGACCGCGGCCACGGTCAGCACCGGCAGGCCGGCGAGGTGGGTGAGCACCTCGGCGAGCCGCTGGGTGAACGAGACGTCCTCGAGCTCGGTGAGGTCGGCCCCGGAGCAGAAGTGGCCCTCGCTGCCCGTGAGCACGAGCGCCCGGGCCCCGGTGGCGACCGACTCGGCCACCGCCGCGTGGAGCTGCTCGAGCGCCTCGAGGTCGAGGGCGCCCCGCCGGTGCGGCCGGTCGATCGTCACGACGGCGACGTCGTCGGTGCGGGAGGCGTGGACGGGCATCCCCCGACCCTACCGAGGCGTGCGCGAGCACGAGGGTCGGGTCTGGCTCGGCAGCCTCGTCGAGCCGGCCATCGCGGTCGGCGAGCTGCCCTGACCCTCAGCGCCG
>JACXUW010000193.1 GCA_014763705.1 Micrococcales bacterium
GCCCCGGTGGATAGGCTCGGCCGTGGACACGAGGACGTGGCCCACCGCCATCGCGGTGCCACCCGCGACGAAGGAGTGCGACCGCACCATGTCGACTGCCCCGGCCACCACCCGCGAGGAGATCCTCGCGCCGATCGCGCAGGCGTACGAGGAGCTCGCGCCGGATGGCTGGGGACGCGACTTCGTCGAGCGGTACTTCCGGCACACGCCCCTGGACGAGCTGACCTCCCGCACCCCGGACGTCTACGCCGGGGTCGCGCACAGCCACCTCCAGCTGGCCCGCAACCGCCCGCCGGGCACCGCCAACGTCCGGGTGTACAACCCGAGCACGGAGACCGACGGCTGGTCGAACCCGCGCACCATCGTCCAGATCGTCACCGACGACATGCCCTTCCTCGTCGACTCCGTCACGGGGGCCCTCGTCCAGGCCGGCATCGACATCCACCTCATCGTCCACCCGCAGCTGGTCGTCGTCCGCGACGCGGTCGGCGAGCTCACCGCGGTGGCCGACCGCGACATCACCAAGGGCTTCCGCAGCGGCGCGGTCGGCGAGCTCGCCGAGTCGTGGATGCTCCTGTCGATCGACCGCGAGGGTGACGAGGACCGCCGCCACGAGCTCGAGCGCACGATCCGCTCGGTCCTCGAGGACGTGCGCCAGTCGGTCGAGGACTGGCCGAAGATGCGCAGCCGCTGCCTCGTCCTCGCCGCCGAGCTCGAGGGCACGCCGCCGACGGGTGTCGACCCCGACGAGGTCGCCCTGGCCACGCGCTTCCTGCGCTGGATGGCCGACAACCACTTCACCTTCCTCGGCTACCGCGAGTACACGCTCGGCTCCCGGCCCGAGGGCGAGGTGATCACCGCCGTCACCGGCACCGGGCTCGGGCTGCTGCGGGCCGACCCGCCGCTCGGTGCGGAGCCGGAGGTGCTGACCGACGAGGCGTCCCGGATCGCGCACGCCAAGGACCTCCTCGTCCTCACCAAGGCCAACTCGAAGTCGACCGTGCACCGGGTGGCCCACCTCGACTACGTCGGCGTCAAGACGCACGACGCGAACGGCGAGGTCGTCGGGGAGCGGCGCTTCCTCGGGCTGTACGCCTCGACCGCGTACACGGAGTCCGTGATGCGGGTGCCGCTGGTCGCGGAGAAGGTGGAGGCGGTCATCGGGCGCTCCGGCCTCGCCGCCGACAGCCACACCGGCAAGGACCTGCTCGAGGTCCTCGAGAACTACCCCCGCGACGAGCTCTTCCAGGCGGGCGTCGACCAGCTCTACGAGACCGCCCTCGCGGTCACCCAGCTCCAGGAGCGCCGCCGCACCAAGCTCTTCATCCGCGAGGACGACTTCGGCCGCTACGCCTCCTGCCTCGTCTTCATCCCGCGCGACCGCTACAACACGGCCGTGCGCCTCCGGATGGCCGACATCCTCACCGAGACGTTCGGCGGCGAGGAGGTCGAGTTCTCGGCCCGGGTCAGCGAGTCCGCCCTCGCCCGACTGCAGTTCGTCGTCCGCGTCGCCAAGGGCAAGCGCATCCGCACCCTCGACCGCACCGAGCGCGAGGCGCTCGAGCAGCGCCTCGTCGAGACCAGCCGCACCTGGGCCGACCGGCTCGGCGACGCCCTCGACGCCGCGTACGGCGAGGAGGCCGGCGACCGGCTGATGGACCGCTTCGGTCGGGCCTTCCCGACGGCGTACGAGGAGACCTTCGCGGTCGTCCAGGGCCTCGCCGACATCACCCACCTCGACCGGCTCGGTCCCGGCACCGGCACGAGCGTCGCCCTCTACCGCCCGCTCGACGCGCCGGACGACATCCGGCGCTTCAAGCTGTTCCGCGCGGACCCGTTGTCGCTCACCGACATCCTGCCGATCTTCACGCACATGGGCGTCGAGGTCGTCGACGAGCAGCCGTTCGAGGTCGACCGCTCCGACGGTGCGACCCTGCACGTCTACGACTTCGGCCTGCGCGTCCCCGACGTCGCGCTCTGGGACGCCTGCCCGCACGATCGGCTGCGCGAGCTGTTCGAGGGTGCGGTCGCCGCCGTCTGGGACGGCCGGGCCGAGTCCGACGGCTTCAACAAGCTCGTCCTCGGGGCGCAGCTCACGTGGCGGCAGGTCGTCGTGCTGCGCACCGTCGCCAAGTACCTCCGCCAGACCCGCGCCACGTACTCGCAGGACTACCTCGAGGACGCCCTCGTCGCGCACCCCGAGGTGGCCCGTGACCTGGTCGCCCTCTGGGCGGCCCGCTTCGACCCCGCCTCCCGATCGGACGACGAGGAGGGCCGCGCGGCCCGCGCCGCCGACGAGGAGGCCGTGACCCAGCGCGTCCTCGACGCCCTCGACGAGGTCTCGAGCCTCGACCACGACCGCATCATCCGGGCCTTCCTCGGCGTGATCCGCGCCGGCCTGCGCACGAACTACTACCAGCCGGGCCGCGACGGCGCCGAGCACCACCCGTACGTCTCGGTCAAGCTCGACCCGCGTGCGGTGCCCGACCTGCCGGCGCCGCGGCCGCAGTTCGAGATCTGGGTCTACAGCCCGCGGGTCGAGGGCGTGCACCTGCGCTTCGGCCCGGTCGCGCGCGGCGGCCTGCGCTGGAGCGACCGCCGCGAGGACTTCCGCACCGAGGTGCTCGGCCTCGTCAAGGCGCAGATGGTCAAGAACGCAGTCATCGTGCCGACCGGCTCCAAGGGCGGCTTCTACGCCAAGCAGCTGCCCGACCCCGCCGCCGACCGCGAGGCGTGGCTCGAGGAGGGCAAGGGCGCCTACCGCACCTTCGTCTCCGGCCTCCTCGACGTCACTGACAACCGGGTCTCGGGCACGATCGTCCCGCCGGAGCACGTCGTGCGGCACGACGGCGACGACCCGTACCTCGTCGTCGCCGCCGACAAGGGCACCGCCACCTTCTCGGACATCGCCAACGGCGTCGCGCAGTCGTACGGGTTCTGGCTCGACGACGCGTTCGCCTCCGGAGGCTCGGCCGGCTACGACCACAAGGCGATGGGCATCACCGCGCGGGGTGCGTGGGAGTCGGTCAAGCGGCACTTCCGCGAGATGGGCCACGACACCCAGACCGAGGACTTCACCGTCGTCGGCGTCGGCGACATGAGCGGCGACGTGTTCGGCAACGGGATGCTGCTCTCGGAGCACATCCGGCTCGTCGCGGCCTTCGACCACCGCCACGTCTTCGTCGACCCGACCCCCGACGCCGCGTCCTCGTTCGCCGAGCGGCGCCGGCTGTTCGACCTGCCCCGCTCGTCGTGGGACGACTACGACCGCTCGCTCATCTCGGCGGGCGGAGGGGTGTTCCCGCGCACCCTGAAGTCCGTACCGGTCTCCCCGGAGATGCGCGAGGCCCTCGGCCTGGCCAAGGGCGTCGAGGCGATGACCCCGGCCGAGCTGATCCACGCGATCCTCCTCGCCCCCGTCGACCTGTTGTGGAACGGCGGCATCGGCACCTACGTCAAGGCCTCCACCGAGGACCACCTCGACATCGGCGACCGCGCCAACGACGGCATCCGCGTCGACGGGAACCAGCTGAGGGTCAAGGTCGTCGGCGAGGGCGGCAACCTCGGTCTCTCGCAGCTGGGCCGGATCGAGGCGTCCTTCCACGGCGTGCGCGTCAACACCGACGCCATCGACAACTCCGCGGGCGTCGACACCTCCGACCACGAGGTGAACATCAAGATCCTGCTCGGCGAGGTCGTCCGCGACGGCGACCTCTCGCTCGAGGAGCGCAACGAGCTCCTCGCGTCGATGACCGACGACGTCGCCGACCACGTGCTGCGCGACAACTACGAGCAGAACGTCCTGCTCGGCAACGCCCGCGCGCAGGAGCACGCGATGGCGAGCGTCCACGAGCGGTTCATGCGGTGGCTCGAGGACCGCGGGCTGCTCGACCGCGCCCTGGAGTTCCTCCCCGCCGACGCCGAGCTCGAGAAGCGGGCCAACGACGGCCTCGGCCTCAAGAGCCCGGAGTTCTCGGTGCTCGTCGCCTACGCCAAGCTGGCGCTCAAGGAGGACATCCTCGCCAGCTCGATCCCGGACGACCCGTACTTCGAGGCGACGCTCGCCGAGTACTTCCCACCGCCGATCCGCGGCGCCTACGCCGAGCAGCTGGGGGCGCACCCGCTGCGCCGCGAGATCATCACGAACTCGGTCGTCAACTCGATGGTCAACCGCGGCGGCATCACCTTCGCCTACCGGGCGCAGGAGGAGGCCGGGGCGACCCCGGAGCAGGTGACCCGCGCGTTCGTCGTCGCCCGCGAGGTGTTCGGCCTCGCGGAGTACGTCGCCCGGGTCGAGGCGCTCGACAACGAGGTGCCGACGTCCGCGCAGACGGCGCTCTACCTCGAGTTCCGGCGGCTGCTCGACCGCACGGTCCGCTGGTTCCTCTCGGCGCGGCCCTCGCAGCTCGACATCAGCGCGGAGGTCGAGCGGTTCGCCGGTGTCGTCCACGAGCTGGCGCCGCAGGTGCCGGGCCTGCTGCGCGGGGCCGAGCGCAAGCGGCTCGACAAGCGAGCCGGTGAGCTCGAGAAGGCCGGCGTGCCCGAGGACCTCGCCCTGCACGCGGCCTCGCTGCTCGACCAGTTCTCGCTCCTCGACATCGTCGACATCGCGACCGACACCGGTCGCGAACCCACCGACGTCGCGCCGCTGTACTACCTCGTCTCCGAGCGGTTCGGCATCGACGCGATGCTCGGGAAGGTGACCCGGCTGCCGCGCGAGGACCGCTGGGACGCCCTGGCCCGCGGTGCGCTGCGTGACGACCTCTACGCCGTCCTCGAGTCGCTGACCCGCTCGGTCATCGAGACCGCGGGCGCGGCCGGGGCCGACGCGGACGACCCGGCGGCGCAGTACGCGGCCTGGAAGGACGCGAACGAGGAGTCGGTCGAGCGGGCGACCTCCGCGCTGTCCGGCATCGTGCGGCTCGAGCACCCGAACATCGCGGCGCTCTCGGTGGCCCTGCGCACGCTGCGCTCGGTCATCCGGGTCGGCTCCTCGAGCTGAGCGTCCACGTCGCCCGCACCGGCGCCGGACCGGCCGGTGCGGGCGACCGCGCTCGACGTAGGCTGCCCGGCGTGAGCACGCTCGCCGAGATGCTGCGGACGACGGCCGACCTCGAGCCGGCCGAGTCCGAGTGGCTGCACCTGCTCGTCGGCGACTGGCAGATGGTCGCCGACCTGTCGTTCGCCGACCTCGTGCTCTGGGTGCGGGGCGGGCTGGACGGCTGGCGGGCGGTCGCGCACGTGCGCCCGAACACCGGGCCGATGGTGTTCTACGACGACATCGTCGGCCGCGGCTCGACCCGCTCGCGCGCGGCGATGCTCGACGGCGCGGCCCGGCAGCGACGGCTCGTCGCGGCACCGGTGCCGACGGTCCGGGAGGACATGTCGATCCGCGAGGACGCCGTGCCGGTGCTCTGCCACGAGCGCGTCATCGCCGTCGTCACGCGGCACACCAACCTCACCGGCGGCCGCACCCCGAGCCGGCTCGAGCTGACCTACCGCGACCTCGCCGACTCGATCCTGCGGATGGTCGCCACCGGCGAGTTCCCGTCGACGTCGGCCCCGACCGGGCTGCGCCGCGGCGCCCCGCGCGTCGGGGACGGGGTCATCCACCTCGACGCCGAGGGCGTGGTCCGCTACGCGAGCCCGAACGCCGTCTCGGCGGTGCACCGGATGGGCCACGTCGGCGACGTCGTCGGCGAGACCCTCGCCAAGGTGGTCACCGACCTCGCGGCGGCGGGGGAGCGGCAGATCGACGAGTCGCTCGCCGTCGTCGTCATGGGCCGCGCGTCCTGGCGCACCGAGGTCGAGACCGCGAGCGCGACGGTGACGATGCGAGCCATCCCGCTCACCCTGAACGGGGTGCGCACCGGGGCGATGATCCTGCTGCGCGACGTCTCCGAGCTGCGCCGGCGCGAGCAGGAGCTGCTGACCAAGGACGCGACGATCCGCGAGATCCACCACCGGGTCAAGAACAACCTCCAGACGGTGGCGGCACTGTTGCGGCTGCAGGCCCGGCGGGTGGAGGAGCCGGATGCCCGGGCGGCGCTCGACGAGGCGGTGCGCCGGGTCGCGACGATCGCGACGGTGCACGAGACGCTGTCCTCGGGCTTCGACGAGACGGTGAGCTTCGACGAGATCGCGCTGCGGGGGCTGCGGGCGGTCGTCGAGGTGGCGACCCGCGAGCACCACGTCGACAGCCGGTTCGAGGGATCGTTCGGCCGGGTGCGCGGCGAGGACGCGACGGCCCTGGCCATGGTCATCTCCGAGCTCGTCCAGAACGCCGTGGAGCACGGTCTGGCCGACCGCGACGGCACGGTCGTCGTGACGGTCGACCGGCGGCCGGGGGAGGGCGGGGACGACCTCACGGTGACGGTGTCGGACGACGGGGTGG
>JACXUW010000654.1 GCA_014763705.1 Micrococcales bacterium
TGCGCGGACGACGAGGCTGACCACCTTCCACTGCGGACCCGGCACGGAGACGACCTTCCCGGCCGCCGCGTCGGCGAGGCCCTGGCGCGCGACCTCGTCGGCGTCCAGCCACATCCCGCGCGGGACGCCGGGGAGGGTCATCCTGGCCCGCTCGTGGAACTCGCTGCGGGTCAGGCCCGGACAGACCGCCGTGGCCGTGACGCCGGTGCCGGCGAGCTGCCCGGCGAGGCCTTCGGTGAACACCGTGACGAAGGACTTCTCGGCCGAGTACGTGCCGCTGACGGTGAACGACGCCACCGAGCTGACGTTGACGATGCGACCGCTCCCGCGCTCACGCATGGCCCGGCCGGCCGCGTGGCTGAGCAGCAGGACGGCGCGGACCATCACGTCGAGTGCCTGTTCCTCCTGCCTCACGTCGTTGTCGAGGAAGGGCCGCTGCAGGCCGAAGCCCGCGTTGTTGACGAGCACCTCGACCGGGCGGTCGGGGTCGGCCAGCCGCCGGCAGACCTCCTCGGTCTGCGCGCGGTCGGCGAGGTCGGCGACGAGCACCTCAGCGGCGACCCCGTGGCGGGCGCGCAGGTCGGCGGCCAGCCGTTCGAGGCGGGTGCGGTCGCGGGCCACGAGGACGACGTCGGACCCGTCGTGGGCCAGCCGCTCAGCGAACGCGCGGCCGATGCCGGCCGAGGCGCCGGTGACCAGGGCGGTGCGCCCGGGGTCGCCGGCCATCAGCCGAGAAGGGTGAAGCCGGGAGCGAGGACGGCGCGACCGCCCAGCGCCTCGACGAGGTCGGTGGCGAGGCCGCGCTCCCCGGCGACCTCGGCGAGGAGGACGAGCGCGGGGACGGTGCACGCCTCGAGGTCTGCCGGCACCGGCAGGCCGGTGGCCCGGCACACGTCGAGGCCGTGGAGGGTCAGCTCGAGGGCCCGGGTGCGCAGGTAGTCGTCGAGGCGCATCGGGCCGATCCGGGTCGGCAGCAGCCGGTCTCCCGCCTCGGCGTCGACCACCGCCCGGGCGGCACCGGCGACGGCACGGACGGCGGCCGCGGGGTCGGCCCCGAGCGACCCGACCTCGGCCCGCGCCCGGTCCGCGACACCCTCGTGGATGCCGGGAAGGAGGAGCCCCTGCGCGAGGTACGCGGCGGCGGTGAGCAGCGGGGTCCCGTCGGCCGGGCGCGGCTCGCCGCCGCCGCGTACCTCGCGCAGGGGCTCCTCCTTCCCGGCATCCACGAGGGTGTCGCGGACCGTCGTCCACGCGCGCAGCAGGTG
>JACXUW010000194.1 GCA_014763705.1 Micrococcales bacterium
TCCTTCGCCGGCGCCGGGCGGGGGGCCGGTCGTGGTGCGGGGGTCGGCGTCGCGGGCGGCGTCTCCGCGACCGGCGGGGCCTCCGCGACCGGCGGCGCCTCCGGGGGCCGCGGCGTCTCCGGGGCCAACGGGGCCTCCGCGACCGGCGGCGCCTCCGGGCTCGGGGCGGGTGCGGATACTTCCGCCGCCGGCGCCTCGACGGCCGCCGGGGCCTCGGCGAGCGCGCCCTCGATGCAGCCGATGAACTGCCCGAGCAGCTTGTCCGAGACGTCCTGCATGACGCCCCGGCCGAACTGGGCCGGCTTGCCGGTGACCGCGAGGTCGGTCACGACGTCGACCTTGGTGCCGGTGCCGTGAGGGGCCAGCTGGATGGTCACGGTGGCGCCGGCGGTGCCGTTGCCGCGCTTGTCCTTGCCCTTGGCCTCGATGACGGCCCGCCGCGCCACGTCGTCCTTCTCGACGAAGTGGCCGGTGCCGTTGTACTGCAAAGCGATCGGGCCGAGCTTGACCTTCACCGTCCCCGCGAACCCGTCGTCGGTCACCTCGGTGACCGTGGCGCCGGGGAAGCACCCACCGACCCGCTCGAGGTCCATGAAGGTGTTCCAGGTCGTCTCGACGTCGGCGGGGACGGTGAAGTCGTGCGTCAGCTCCATGCGGTGATCAGCCCTCCATGGCCTTCTGGACGGCGCGGCGGGTGAGCACCGTCACGAGGTGCCGACGGTAGTCGGCGTCGCCGTTGAGGTCGCTCGGGGGGTTCGTGCCGTCGGCCGCCGCCGCGCAGGCGTCGGCGAGCGCGGAGGCGGAGGACCCGACGAGGGCCTGCTCGACCGCCGTGGCGCGCAGCGGGGTCGAGCCCATGTTGGTCAGGCCGACCTTCGCCTCGGCGATGCTCCCGCCCTCGACCCGGACCGTCGCGGCGACCGCCACGATCGACCACTGGTGGGAGACGCGGACGAACTTCTCGTAGGCGGAGCCCCAGCCGGTGTGCTTCGGGATGCGGATCTCGGTGAGCAGCTCGCCGTCGCCGACCGCGGTCTCGAAGAGGTCGCGGAAGAACTCGCCGGCCGGCACCGTGCGCTCCCCGCCCGGGCCGACGACGACCATCGTCGCGTCGAGGGCGAGGACCGGTGCGCCGACGTCGCCCGCCGGGTCGGCGTGCACGAGGGCTCCGCCGACCGTGCCGCGGTGACGGATCTGCGGGTCGGCGACGGTCTCGACGGCCCGGGCCAGCAGCCCGGCGTGCTCGCGGACGAGCGCGTCCCCGAGGACGTCGGCGTACGGCGTCATCGCGCCGATGGCGACGTGGTCACCGCCGTCGCGCACGCCGCGCAGCGCCTCGATCCGGCCGAGGTCGACGACCTTCTCCGGGGCGTTGAGCCGCATCCGGAGGATCGGCAGGAGCGACTGGCCGCCGGCGAGCACCTTGGCGTCGTCGCCGGCCTCGGCGAGCACCGACAGCGCCTCGTCGAGGCTCGTCGGGGCCACGTAGTCGAATGCTGCGGGGATCACTGCGCTGCTCCGTCCGTCGTGCCGGCTGCGGGGTCCTGGTTGGGGGCGCCGTCACCGAAGTGGGACTGCGCGTCCGCGGCGGGGGCGGCGTCCTGCGTGCCGCCGGCCGACTGGATGGCCTTCCACACCCGCTCGGGCGTGCACGGCATCTGGACGTCGTCGATGCCGAGGTGGCGCACGGCGTCGACGATGGCGTTGACCACCGCCGGTGTCGAGGCGATCGTGCCCGCCTCGCCGACTCCCTTGGTGCCGAGGCTGTTCGACGTCGAGGGGGAGGTCGTGTGGTCGGTGACGAAGCTGATCGTGTCGGCGGTCGTGGGGAGCGTGTAGTCGACGAACGAGCCGGACACGAGCGTGCCCTGCTCGTCGTACTCCGCCCCCTCCCAGAGCGCCTGCGCGATGCCCTGGACGAGCCCGCCGTGCACCTGGCCCTCGACGATGAGCGGGTTGATGATGACCCCGATGTCGTCGACGCAGACGTACTTGCGCATCCTCGTCGCGCCGGTCTCGGTGTCGACCTCCATCGCGCACAGGTGGGTGCCGTGCGGGAAGGAGAAGTTCACCGGGTCGAAGGTGGCGTCGGCGTCGAGGCTCGGCTCGAGTCCCTCGGGGTAGTCGTGGCCGGTCCAGATCGACAGGGCGATGTCGGTGAGGCCGACGCCCTTGTCGGTGCCCTTGACGGTGAACCTCCCGGCGGCGAACTCGAGGTCGTCGACGCTGGCCTCGAGCATGTGCGCCGCGAGCGGCTTGGCCTTCTCGATGACCTTGTCGGCGGCCCGGACGAGGGCCTCGCCCCCGACGACGAGCGAGCGCGACCCGTAGGTGTCCATGCCCTTGGGCGCGATCTGGGTGTCGCCGTGGAGGACCTCGACGTTCTCGAACGGCACGCCGAGCCGGTCGGCGACGATCTGGCTCCACGCCGTCTCGTGGCCCTGGCCGTGGGCCGAGGCGCCGGTGACGACCTCGACGGTGCCGGTGGCGAGCATCCGGATGCTCGCCGACTCCCAGCCGCCCGCCCCGTAGTTCAGCGAGCCGAGCACCCGGGAGGGGGCCAGGCCGCACATCTCGGTGAAGGTCGAGACACCGATGCCGAGCTGCACCGGGTCGCCGGACTCGCGGCGCCGCTTCTGCTCGGCCCGCAGCTCGTCGTAGCCGAAGAGCTCCTTGGCCCGGGCGGTGGCGGCCTCGTAGTTGCCGGAGTCGTAGGTCATCCCGGCGACCGTCGTGAACGGGAACTCGTCGTGCCTGATCCAGTTCTTCTCGCGGATCTCGAGCGGGTCGACCCCGACCTCGGCGGCCAGCTCGTCCATCAGCCGCTCGATGGCGTAGGTCGCCTCGGGCCGGCCGGCGCCGCGGTAGGCGTCGACCCACGTCTTGTTCGTGTAGTAGTTCGTCGTGTTGAACTGGTAGGCCGGGAACTTGTAGATGGCGTTGAACATCCACGCGCCGAGCACGGGCACACCGCCGCCGACGAGCGCGGCGTAGGCGCCGAGGTCGGCGAGGAGCTCGACCTTGAGGCCGGTCACCGTGCCGTCCTTCTCGGCCGAGAGCGTGAGCTTCTGCCACTGGTCGCGGCCGTGGTGCGCGGAGACCATCGTCTCGCTGCGGGTCTCGGTGTACTTGCACGGCTTGCCGAGCTTGCGGGCGACGGCGAGCGTGATGAACTCCTCGGGAGTGGACTGCAGCTTGCCGCCGAACCCGCCCCCGACGTCGGGAGCGATGACCCGGATCTTCGACTCCGGCAGGCCGGTCGTCGCGGCGATGCAGAACCGCAGCACGTGCGGGGCCTGGGTGGCGGTCCACATGACGACCTGCTCGCCGGTGGGGTCGACCACGGTGGAGCGCGGCTCCATGAACGCCGGGATGAGCCGCTGCTGGCGGTACTCGCGCTCGATGACGATGCCGCCCTCGCGGGCCTTGGCGATCGCCTCCTCGACGTCGCCGCCGCTCCCCTGCGCGGCCGAGTCGAGCTGCCAGTGGGCGCTCTTGTTCGTGCCGAGGTCGGGGTGGGCGAGGACCTCGTCGGTCGCCGCGGCCTTGAGGTCGAGGACCGCGGGCAGCTCCTCGTAGTCGACGTCGACGAGCTCGGCGGCGTCGCGCGCGGCGGCGGCGCTGCGCGCCACGACGACGGCGACGACCTCGCCGGTGTGGGCCACCCGCTCGAGCGGCATCGGGAGGTGGGTCGGGTTCACCTGGTCGGTGGTGATCGGCCAGGCGGTGATGTTGACGCCCTGGATGTCGGCGATGTCCTGGCCGGTCATCACGGCGATGACGTTCGGGGCGGCCTTGGCCTCGCTCGTGTCGATGCCGTTGATCCTCGCGTGGGCGAAGGGGCTGCGGACCATCGCGAGGTGGAGCATGCCGGGCAGCTGGATGTTGTCGGTCCAGCGGGTGCGCCCGGTGACGAGGCGGGCGTCCTCCTTGCGGCGCCGCGCGGTGCCGATCTCGGTCGTGGGTCGGTCGTCGACGGCGGTCATCAGGCGTCGCTCCTCTCGCTGGCACCCGCGGCGGCCGCCACGGCCTTGACGATGTTGTGGTAGCCGGTGCAGCGGCAGAGGTTGCCCTCCATGCCCTGGCGGATCTCGTCCTCGGTGGGGTGCGGGTTCTCCCGGAGGAGGTCGACCGCCTGCATGATCATCCCGGGGGTGCAGTACCCGCACTGGAGCGCGTGGTTGTCGTGGAAGGCGGCCTGCATCGGGTGCAGCTCGCCGTTCGTCGCGAGGCCCTCGATGGTCGTCACCTCGTGGCCGTCGGCCTGGACGGCGAGGACGTTGCAGGACTTGACGCTGCGGCCGTCGAGGTGGACGGTGCACGCGCCGCAGTTGCTCGTGTCGCACCCGACGACGGTGCCCACCTTGCCGACCACCTCGCGGAGGTAGTGGACGAGCAGCGTCCGGGGTTCGACCTCGTCGGTGTAGGAGACGCCGTCGACGGTGACGGAGATCCGAGTCATCCTTGACTCCTTCGCGGAGGGATCGGTGTCGTGAGCGTGATCTTGCTTCACCCGTCCGGCGTGGGCAAGGGGTAGGGCCGAACCCGTCGAACCATGGGGCCGGGACCCGGCGGAGTGGTTTCCGCGCAGGAAAGCGGCGGGGCTCAGACCGGCTCGACGGCCGCCTCCGCGTGGTGGTGGATGGGGCCACCGACGTCCTGGAGCCGGGAGCCGCCGCCGCCCCACTGGAGCGCGACGATCTCGGCGGCGATGGACACCGCCGTCTCCTCGGGGGTGCGCGCGCCGAGGTCGAGCCCGATCGGGCTGGACAGCCGGGCCAGCTCGGCCTCGGTCATCCCCGCCTCACGCAGCCGCTCGAGCCGGTCCTCGTGGGTGCGCCGGCTGCCCATCGCGCCGACGTAAGCCACCTCCGGCAGCCGCAGCGCCTTCTCGAGGACGGGCACGTCGAACTTCGGGTCGTGGGTGAGAACGCAGACGACGGTGCGCCCGTCGATGCGCCCCTCCTCGGCCTCGGCGCCGAGGTACTTGTGCGGCCACTCGACGACGACCTCGTCGGCCGCCGGGAAGCGGCTCTTCGTCGCGAAGACCGGCCGGGCGTCGCAGACCGTGACGCGGTAGCCGAGGAAGGACCCGACGTGGGCGACGGCGGCCGCGAAGTCGATGGCGCCGAAGACGAGCATCCGCGGCCGCGGTGCGAAGGCGTTGACGAAGACCCGCATCCCCTCGCCGCGGCGTTCGCCGTCGGGGCCGTAGGTGAGGGTCTCGGTGCGCCCGGCGGCGAGCAGCCCGCGGGCGTCGTCGGTGACCGCGCCGTCGGCCCGGGAGGAGCCGAGGCTGCCGGTGACGGTGTCCCCGGCGTCCTCGGGGCGCACGACGAGGCGGCGGCCGAGCCACGCGGGGTCCGGGTGCTCGATGACGGTGGCGACGGCGACCGGGCGGCCGGCCGCGACGTCGTCCGCGACCGCGCCGAGCTCGGGGAAGGTCTCCTGCGACACCGGCTCGACGAAGACGTCGAGGATGCCGCCGCAGGTGAGCCCGACCGCGAAGGCGTCGTCGTCGGAGACCCCGTAGCGCTGGAGCACCGGTGAGCCGTCGCCGACGACCTCCTGGGACAGCTCGTAGACCGCGCCCTCGACGCAGCCGCCGGAGACCGACCCGACCGCCTCACCGGCCGGCCCGACGAGCATCGAGGCCCCGGCCGGTCTCGGCGCCGACCGGAAGGTCGCGACGACGGTGCCGACGCCGACCGTCTCGCCGGCGCG
This sequence comes from Micrococcales bacterium, assembly GCA_014763705.1. Lineage (GTDB taxonomy): Bacteria > Actinomycetota > Actinomycetes > Actinomycetales > Dermatophilaceae > Phycicoccus. The sequence continues at coordinate 5,725 of JACXUW010000194.1, forward strand.
CCACCACCCCATCAGCTCGTCCAGCACGTCACGCACGCGCGACCACCTCCACCAGCTCCTCGAACGCCGCCATCGAGTGCCCGGCGACGAAGTCGTCGACGTGCGGCAGCACCGCCATGATGCCTCCCTGGACCGGTTCGTACCCCGCGCGGCCGCGGTGCGGGTTGACCCAGACGACCCGGTGGGCGACCGCGCGCAGCCGGCGCACCTGCTCGCCCAGGGCCTCCGGCGCCTCGCGCTCCCAGCCGTCGCTGAAGACGACGGCGACCGCGCCCCGGGCCATGCCGCGCCGGCCCCAGCGGTCGAGGAAGACCTTGAGGCCCTCGGCGAGGCGGGTGCCCCCGGACCAGTCGGGGATGGCCTCGCCGGCCGCGACGATGGCGCGGTCCGGGTCGCGCTGGTGGAGCGGGCGGGTCACGTGGGTGAGCCGGGTGCCCAGGGTGAAGACCTCGGTGGGGACGCCGGCCGCACAGTAGGTGTGGCAGAGCCGGATCAGCGCGTCGGCGTACGCACTCATCGAGCCGGAGACGTCGACGAGGAGCACGACCTTGCGCGGCCGGGTCCCGCGGTGGCGCCAGGCGACCTCGCCCGGCTCGCCCATCCGGCGGAGCATCGCGCGCAGGGTGCGGTGCGCGTCGACGGTCCCCCGG
>JACXUW010000655.1 GCA_014763705.1 Micrococcales bacterium
GGCTCGGCACCGTCTTCGCCCAGGGCGACCCCGCCGCGTGCGCCGACGCCCTCCTGGCCCTGCCAGGCGAACTCCTCCCGCAGCCGCTCGAGGACCCCGGCGTCCGGGTGCGTCGCCAGCGCGGCCCGGAGGGCGTCGGCGCACGCGGCGGGGTCGCCCTGGGCGAAGACGGTGCCGAGCCCGTGCGCGCGCACGAACGCCGACATCTCGCGCAGGTCGCTCGTGGCGATCGGGAGGCCGGCGTGGACGAACTCGAAGAGCTTGTTCGGCAGGGCCATGTCGTAGCTCGCCGAGTCGCCGCGGATGGGGCTGACGGCCACGTCGGCTCCGGCGAGGTAGGCCGGGACCTCGTGCGACGGGACGGGCGGCACGAGGTGGAGCCGGTCCTCGACCCCCACGTGCTCCGCGAGGGCAGCGAGCGCGGGGGCCATCGGGTGTGGGAACGGCACGGCGACGACGGCGAGGTGGAGGTCGGGCACCTCGACGAGGGCCCGCACGACCGTGTCGAGGCCCCGCGCCGGGCTCACCGCACCGGAGTAGACCGCGAGCGGGACGTCCGGGCCGACCCCGGCCTCGGCCCGCAGGTCGCGCGACGCGTGGACGTCCGGCCAGCGCAGCGGCGCGTTGTAGACGACGGCCGGCAGGTGGTCGAGCCGGTGGTCCGCGCGCAGCCGCTCGGCGATGCCCGGTGCCACCGTGACGACGCGGTCGGCGGTGCCGATCCGGTCGCGCTCGAGGGCGGCCCACGCGTCGACGGCGCGCCGGGTGCGGGCCCCGGAGACCGCGAGGTCGGCGACGTACTCGTGCGCGTCGTAGACCACCGCGGGCCGTCCGGGTCCGGCCGGGAAGGCGGTGGCCACGGCGTCGAGCAGGTGGACGTCGTGGACGTGGACGAGGTCCGGGGCGAGCCGGCGCAGCTCCGGGACGAACTCCCGCGCCCAGAGGCCGAGGACGGGCAGCGCCCGCCACCAGCGGTGCGCCGGGACGAGGCGGGCCGCGCGCCGGCGCAGCGCATAGGCCGATGCGGGCGACAGCGCGACCAGCCGGCACGCCTCCTCCACCGTATATCCCTCTGCGATCGCTTCAAGAAATGTGCGCTGGCGCTGCGCCGTCCACCCATCCTGACGACAGGCGCGCGCGGCCGGCAATTGCGGATTTGCCCCCGGATTCATGTCCATGTGGTTCCCCTTTCCCAATGAGAACAAAACAGGACCATCCATGTATGCCAAAAAGGGGCTTGTAGGAAAGCCCCCGCGCGCAAA
>JACXUW010000656.1 GCA_014763705.1 Micrococcales bacterium
CTCCCAGCCCCGGTGCTCGAGGTCGACCCGGGTCGACCTCGAGCACCGGGGCTGGGAGCGCTTCGGCGAGGACGCCGCGCGCCGGCGCCGAGGCTACGTCGGGCCCGGTGCGTGGGGGTCGGTCCTCGACCACTTCGCCGACGTCGCCGAGCCGGCCTCCGACACCGCCGACCTCGACGCCCTCCGTGCCGCCTACGACGCGTTCTTCGCCGAGGCCGCGGCCGGCGACTTCGGCCCGGCCCCGGCGGCGGGGGAGTGGGACGCCGCGCAGGTGCTGGCGCACGTCGCGCTCAACGACCTCGCGCTGACCGCCGTCACGCACGCGATCGTGCACCGGCGCGAGGGGCTCGAGCTGCGCAACGTGGTCTGCCAGGACCCGGCCGTGCTCGCCGCCGAGGTGGCGCGCTCGGCGGACGACGCCGCGCGGGTCGCCCGCGGGCGGGCCCTCGCCGGGGTCGTCGTCGACGCGCTGGCCCGGCTCGACCCCGAGCAGCGCGCCACCCCGGTGCACTGCGTCCTCCACCACGACGGCGAGGTCGTGCTCGACGACGTGCTCCCGTGGGAGCGGGTCGCCGTCGCCACCCAGGCGGCCCGGCACCTCCCGGCGCACACCGGCCAGCTCGCGGACCTCAGGCGGTGACCCGCTCCGGTGCCTCGCCGACGCGGGGGGCCGTCGGACGGAGCCGGGCGAGGGCCGCGAGCTGCGGCAGCGACACGAGGGCGAGCAGGGCCCACAGCAGCGAGTACCCGCCCGACGCGTCGCGGACGGCGCCCATCGTCGCCGGGCCCGCCGAGGCCAGCGAGTAGCTGACGAGGAAGGCCATCGCCGTGAGCCGGGCGCTGTCGCGCGGCGTCACGGCGTAGCGGACGAGCAGCCCCAGCCCCAGGGCGAAGCACGCGCCCTGGCCGGCGCCGAGCAGCAGGGCCCACCCCCAGGCGCCGGCCTCCGGCGCGAGCCAGACACCGGCCTCGCCGGCCCCGCCGAGCAGGGTCGCGAGGAGCAGCAGCCGACGCGGGTCGTGGACCCGGTCCAGGAGCGTGGGCGCGAGCAGGCCAGAGACCAGCTGGGCACCGGTGAAGACGGACATGAGCAGCCCCGAGTCGCCGGCGCTCCACCCGTGCGACTCGAACGTCGGGGCGAGCCAGGCCAGGGACGAGTAGAACTGCCACGACTGGCAGGTGAGGTAGGCGGCGAGCACCCACGCGGTCGTGCTGCGCCACGGCAGGGCGTGGGTGACGTCCTCCCCGAGCGGCGCGGGCG
>JACXUW010000195.1 GCA_014763705.1 Micrococcales bacterium
CCAGAACACCCGCGCCGAGAAGCGGATCACCGCGCCGCGGGTGTTCTGGCCGGCCCTGGCCATCATCGCGAGCTTCGTCGTCCTCGCCCTCGCTCTCCCCGACCGGATGGGTGACCTGTTCACCACCCTGAACAACACCGTCGTCGGCGACCTCGGCTGGTACTACATCCTCATCGTCAGCGGCTTCGTCCTCTTCTCGATCTGGATCGCCCTCTCCCCGATGGGCCGGGTCGTCCTCGGCAAGGACGACGAGAAGCCCGAGTTCTCCCTCACCGCCTGGTTCGCGATGCTCTTCGCCGCCGGCATGGGCATCGGCCTCGTCTTCTGGGGCGTCGCCGAGCCGCTGAGCCACTTCGCGACCCCGCCGCCCGGGACCGGCGAGTCCGCCGCCGAGCGGGCCCGCGCGGCGACCGACGCCACCTACCTGCACTGGGGCCTGCACGCCTGGGGCATCTACGTCGTCGTCGGCCTCGCGATGGCCTACGCCATCCACCGCAAGGGCCGGCCGGTCTCCATCCGCTGGGCGCTGGAGCCGCTCCTCGGTCACCGGGTCAAGGGCGCCCTCGGCGACGCGATCGACGTCATCGCCGTCGTCGGCACGCTGTTCGGCGTCGCCACCTCGCTCGGCTTCGGGGTCAAGCAGGTCGGCGCCGGCCTGGCCTACCTCGGCGTCGTCGGCGAGGCGACGACCGGCCTGCTCGTCGTCCTCGTCATCGCCATCACCGCGATGGCCACGACCTCCGTCGTCACCGGCCTCGACAAGGGCATCAAGTACCTGTCGAACCTCAACATGGGGCTCGCCGGCGGGTTGATGGTCCTCGTCCTCGTCCTCGGCCCGACGGTCTTCCTCCTCGGCGACTTCGTCTCCTCGGTCGGCAGCTACGTGACGAACTTCTTCACGCTCTCCTTCCGCACGCTCTCCTTCCAGGGCGAGGACGGCACGTCGTGGCTCTCCGGCTGGACGACGTTCTACTGGGGCTGGTGGATGAGCTGGGCGCCCTTCGTCGGCGTCTTCATCGCCCGCATCTCCAAGGGCCGCACGGTGCGCGAGTTCGTCACCGGCGTGCTCCTCGTCCCGACGATCGTCACGTTCGCGTGGTTCGCCGTGTTCGGCGGCTCGGGCATCCACCGCGAGATCTTCGGCGAGGGCGGCCTCGTCGGCACCGACGGCGTCAACACCGACAGCGCGCTCTTCCAGCTGCTCGGCGGGCTGCCGTGGTCCTCGCTGCTCAGCATCCTCGCGATCGTGCTCGTCGTCGTCTTCTTCGTCACGAGCTCGGACTCCGGTTCGTTCGTCGTCGACATGCTGGCCAGCGGTGGCGACCCCGAGCCGCCGACCTGGAGCCGCGTGCTGTGGGCCTCCCTCGAGGGCCTCGTCGCCATCGCGCTCCTGCTCACCGGCGGGGGCGGGCTCACCGCCCTGCAGACGGCGGCCATCCTCCTCGCGCTGCCGTTCAGCCTCGTGATGATCGGGATGGTCCTCGCGGTGACCAAGGCCCTGCTGCGCGAGCACGGCCGGATGGAACGGGCCGAGCGCCGGCTGCTCGCCGACGAGATCGCCGGGCACATCGCCCGCACCCCGGACCTGCGCGAGCAGGTGCACGGCCGGGGCGCCCGCGAGGCCGTGCCGGCGGCGACCGCGGACCCGGCGGAGACCCGGTCGGTGCCGGTCGTCGAGTAGACCCGAGCGCTCCCGCGTGGCCCCGCCGACGATGTCGGTGGGGCCACGTACGTTGTGGCGCATGGCTGGGACGGCGGCGCGACGGGCGAAGGGGGCGGCGGCCTTCCGCTGTGCCGAGTGCGGCTGGCAGACCGCCAAGTGGGTCGGCCGCTGCGGCGAGTGCCAGGCGTGGGGCACCGTCGCCGAGGTCGGCGCCGTCACCGCCCGCACGAGCGCCGCGAGCACCGTCGAGCGGCCGGCCGTCCCCATCGCCGAGGTCGACGTCACGCACGCGGTGGCCCGGCCCACCGGCGTGGCCGAGTTCGACCGCGTCCTCGGCGGCGGGCTGGTCCCCGGCGCCGTCGTCCTCGTCGCAGGGGAGCCCGGCATCGGCAAGTCCACCCTCCTCCTCGACGTCGCGGGGCGCGCGGCCCGCTCGGGCGAGCACGGCGAGCGGCGGGTCCTCTACGTCAGCGGCGAGGAGTCGGCCGCGCAGGTGCGGGCCCGGGCCGAGCGCATCGAGGCGATGGCCCGCAGCCTGTACCTCGCGAGCGAGACCGACCTCGCCACCGTCCTCGGGCAGGTCGAGCAGGTGCAGCCCGAGCTGCTCGTCGTCGACTCCGTGCAGACCGTCGCGAGCGCCGAGGTCGAGGGCTCGGCCGGCAACGTCACCCAGGTCCGCGAGGTCGCCGCCTCGCTCATCCAGGTCGCCAAGGCGCGCGGCATCGCGGTCCTCCTCGTCGGCCACGTCACCAAGGACGGCTCGATCGCCGGGCCACGGGTCCTCGAGCACCTCGTCGACGTCGTCGTCCAGTTCGAGGGCGACCGGCACTCCCGCCTCCGACTCGTCCGCGCGGTGAAGAACCGCTACGGCCCCACCGACGAGGTCGGGTGCTTCGACCTCTCCGACGTCGGCATCGTCGGCCTCGCCGACCCCAGCGGCCTCTTCCTCTCCGGGCGCACCGCGGCGGTCGCGGGCACCTGCGTCACGGTCACCCTCGAGGGCCGGCGCCCGCTCGTCACCGAGGTCCAGGCGCTCGTGACCCAGTCGAGCCTCGCCACCCCGCGGCGCGCGACGAGCGGCCTCGACGCCGCCCGGGTCAACATGGTCCTCGCCGTCCTCGACAAGCGGGCGCGGGCGCCGATCGGCTCCAGCGACGCCTACCTGTCCACGGTCGGTGGCGTCCGGCTCGCCGAGCCGGCCGCCGACCTCGCCATCACCCTCGCCCTCGCCGGCGCGATCACCGACCGCCCGCTGCCGTCCGGCACCGTCGCCTTCGGCGAGGTCGGGCTGGCCGGTGAGGTGCGGCCGGTCACCGGCGCGCACCGCCGGCTCGCCGAGGCCGCCCGGCTCGGCTTCACCCGGGCCGTCGTCCCCACCGGGGTGCTCGGCGCCGGGCCGGTGCCGGGTGGCCTCACCGTCCTCGAGGTGGGCACGGTCGCGGAGGCGGTCGGCCGGGCGCTCCACGACGTCCCCGTGCACTGAGCGCGGCCCTCGCGGCGCCGGCTGCGAGGTCCCGCAGATCGAGACCGCGTCGTGACCGACCGGCCGATAGGATCCATCGGGGCCCCGCACCGCGGGGCCGCGTCGATGAGCCCGCCCAGCGCAGAGGAGGACGACGGATGGCCGTGCAGCCCACCGACGACGACCTCCTGCGCGCGACCCTCGCGGCGGTCGCTCCCGGCACCGAGCTGCGCGACGGCCTCGAGCGCATCCTCCGCGGCCGCACCGGGGCCCTCATCGTCCTCGGTCACGACCGCATCGTCGAGCAGATCGCGACCGGCGGTTTCCCGCTCGACATCGAGTTCTCCGCCACCCGCCTGCGCGAGCTCGCCAAGATGGACGGCGCCGTCGTCGTCGACCGCGACGTCACCCGCATCCTCCACGCCGCCACCCAGCTGCTGCCCGACGCCGGCATCGAGACGAGCGAGTCCGGCACCCGGCACCGCACCGCCGAGCGCGTGGCGAAGCAGACCGGCTTCCCGGTGGTCTCGGTCAGCCAGTCGATGCGCATCATCCAGCTCTACGTCGCCGGGCGGCGCGTCGTCCTCGAGGACTCCAGCGCCATCCTGTCCCGCGCCAACCAGGCCCTGCAGACCCTCGAGCGCTACAAGTCGCGCCTCGACGAGGTCACCGGCACGCTGTCGGCGCTCGAGATCGAGGACCTCGTCACCGTCCGCGACGTCGCCAACGTCCTCCAGCGGCTCGAGATGGTCCGCCGGATCAAGGACGAGATCGCCGAGTACGTCGTCCAGCTCGGCACCGACGGCCGGCTGCTCAGCCTCCAGCTCGAGGAGCTGACCGGCGGCCTGTCCGACGACCTCGGGCTCGTCATCCGCGACTACCTCCACGAGGCCAAGGCCGGGTTCGTCCTCGAGGAGGCGGTGGCCAACCTCACCGCCATCGACTCCACCGAGCTGCTCGACCCCTCGGCCGGCGCGAAGGCGATGGGCTTCACCGTCGTCGGCGACGCCCTCGACTCCTCGGTCAGCCCGCTCGGGCACCGGCTGCTCTCGAAGGTCCCGCGCCTGCCGGGGGCCATCGTCGACCGGCTCGTCGTGCACTTCGGGTCGCTCCAGAAGCTGCTCGCCGCGAACATCGACGACCTCATGGACGTCGACGGCGTCGGCGAGGGCCGGGCGCGCCTGGTCCGCGAGGGCCTCTCGCGCCTCGCCGAGACGAGCATCCTCGAGCGCTACGTCTGACGTGCCGGCGGCCGCCCCCGACCGCACGGTCCTCCACCGGCGCGTCCTCGACTGGTACGCCCGGCACGCGCGCCCCCTGCCGTGGCGCGACCCTGCGACCACGCCGTGGGGCGTCCACGTCTCCGAGGTGATGGCCCAGCAGACGCCGGTCGCCCGGGTCGAGCCGGTGTGGCGGGAGTGGATGGAGCGCTGGCCCACGCCGGCGGCCCTGGCCGCCGCGAGCCCCGGTGACGTCGTGCGGGCGTGGGGCCGGCTCGGCTACCCGCGGCGGGCGCTCCGGCTGCGCGAGGCGGCGGTCGCCGTCGTCGAGCGGTTCGGCGGGGAGCTGCCGGCCGACGAGGAGCAGCTGCGGACCCTGCCGGGCGTCGGGGCGTACACCGCGGCCGCGGTCACGGCGTTCGCCTTCGGCCGCCGGTCGGTCGTCGTCGACACCAACGTCCGGCGGGTCCTCGCCCGTGCGGTCGAGGGACGGGCCCTCGCCTCCCCCTCGCTCACCGCGGCCGAGCAGCGGCTGGCCGCCTCCCTCGTGCCCGACGACGCCCCGACCGCGGCGGTCTGGAACGTCGCGGTGATGGAGCTCGGCGCGCTCGTCTGCCGGGCCCGCGGGCCGGAGTGCGGCCGGTGCCCGCTCGAGGACGTCTGCGCCTGGGTGGCGGCCGGCAGCCCGCCGGACGACGGACCCCCGCGGCGCGGGCAGGCGTGGGACGGCACCGACCGCCAGGTCCGCGGGGCCCTGGTCCAGGTGCTCCGCGAGGTGAGCCACCCGGTGCCGCGGGCGGAGCTCGAGGACGTCGTGCTGCACCGGCTCGGCCGCGACGGCGCGGCCGCCCTCGCCCAGGTCGACCGCTGCCTCGCCTCGCTCGTCGAGGACGGCCTCGTCGAGCCGACCGCCGGCGGGGAGGCGCTGCGCCTCCCCGCCTGAGCGGTCACCCGGTCAGGGCAGGTAGTAGTTCGGGTTGGGCACCTTGAACGTGCGGTCCGCGTACCCGCCCTTGAGGTCGCTGTACTGGTCGCCGAAGTTCGCGACGATGTCGTAGCCGAGCGACTCGATGTGGGCGCGGGTCGCCGACTTGTAGTGGATGGTCGTGCACTTGCCGCCCGGGTCGGCCGCGCAGGCCTTCTGGAGGTAGTCCGGGTACGCCGAGACGTCCGGCTTGGTGAAGAGGCCGTCCTCGCCGTTCGGGAGGGTGGTCGGCGCGGGGTAGCCGGCGTCGACGCCGACCCCGTCACTCGTGAGGTTGCCGAGGGTCGCGGCCTCCTGCGAGCTCGGGCGCCCGGTGAGGAAGAAGATCGCGTAGCCCTCCTTCGCGGCGCGGTCGACCATCGCGACCATCCCCGGGGTGGCCGGGAACTTCTGGCCGTTGACGTACTCGGCGTTCGTCGTCGGGTTGTAGGCCCAGTTGCTGGCGATCTCGTAGTTCCACGTCGTCAGCGTCGTGTCGTCGACGTCGAGGACGATCGCCTTCCGCCCGGTGGAGCCGTGGCCGTGGCCGTGCTCGCGGTCGCGGTCGCGGGAGCGGTCGGAGTCCTCGTGGTGGCGCCCGTCGAGCCAGCGCTGGCCGGCCTTCGCGACCGAGGCGGCCTCCTTGGCGTAGTTGCCGTCGGGCGCGAAGGTCCCGGTGCCCAGCGGGTCGCCGTAGTAGTTGCGGATCTGCTGCCGGAGGACGTCGATGTTCGTCACCTGGTCGGCCGAGCGCGGCGTGAAGGTCTTGATGGCGGGTTCGGCGGTGGCGGCGTAGGCGACGCCGCCCCCGACGAGCGCGGAGCAGACGACGGCGGTCGCGAGGGTGGTGCGGCGGGAGAGCGGGCGGAGCTTCATCGATGGGGTCCTCTCGTGGTGTGCGGACGAGCGGGACCGTAGACCCGGGGGCGGCCCGGGTGGGGCCCGCGGGCCCCACCGGATGCCCCGCTCGAGGGCGGACCCCTCAGCCCCTTCTCAGGTGGCGCCCGCCCAGCCCGTGACACGTGCTCGCGGTGCGCGGGGCGGTGTCGCCACACTGAG
>JACXUW010000196.1 GCA_014763705.1 Micrococcales bacterium
GTGCCGGGGGGATGCCCGGCGCCGCGTGGACGGGACCGTCTCGCGAGTCACACCGGCACCGTAGGAACCGAGTCTGGGCGTCACCTGTGCGTCCCCTCGACTTCCGGACGGCCCGGTGCCAAGGTCGGTGCATGGCCGCCGACGCGATCGTGGTCGAGCACCTCCGGGTGGTCCGGGGCGGACGCGAGGTGCTGCCCGACCTCTCGCTCGCCGTACCGGAGGGGCAGGTCGTCGGGCTGCTCGGCCCGAGCGGCGGCGGCAAGTCGACGCTGATGCGTGCGGTCGTCGGGGTGCAGGTCGTCGCCGGCGGCACGGTCACCGTCCTCGGCGAGCCGGCGGGCTCCCCGGGGCTGCGCCACCGGGTCGGCTACCTCACCCAGGCGGCCAGCGTCTACGCCGACCTGTCGGTGCGCGACAACGTCCGCTACTTCGCGCAGGTCGTCGGTGCCGGCCAGGACGCGGTCGAGCGCGCCATCGAGGCGGTCGACCTCACCGACCACGCCGGTGCCCGTGTCGAGAACCTCTCCGGCGGCCAGCTGTCCCGGGCCGGGCTCGCGTGCACCCTCGTCGGCGACCCGCAGGTCCTCGTCCTCGACGAGCCGACGGTCGGCCTCGACCCGGTGCTGCGGCGCGAGCTGTGGCAGATCTTCCGCGACCTCGCCGGTCAGGGGCGCACCCTCCTCGTCTCGAGCCACGTCATGGACGAGGCGGTGCGCTGCGACCGCCTCGTGCTGTTGCGGGCGGGCCACGTCCTCAGCGACTCCACTCTCCCGGACCTGTTGCAGCGCACCGGGACCGACGACGCGGAGGCCGCCTTCCTCGCGCTCGTCGACGCCGCAGCGGAGGATGGGCGATGACCGTCCGCATCACGCTCGCGACCGCGGCCCGCATCCTGCGCCAGCTGCGGGGCGACCACCGCACCGTCGCGCTGATGGTCGTCGTCCCGTGTGTGCTCCTCGGCCTGCTCGCGTGGGTCTATGCCGACAGCCCGGTGGACGTCTTCGACTCGATCGGGCCCGCGCTGCTCGGCGTCTTCCCGCTCGTCGTGATGTTCATCGTCACCAGCATCGCCACCCTGCGCGAGCGGACGACCGGCACCCTCGAACGGCTCCTCACGACGCCGCTCGGCAAGGGCGACCTCATGCTCGGTTACGCCCTGGCCTTCGGCGTGATGGCCGTCGTCCAGGCCCTCGTCGCCAGCGGCTTCGCCATCTGGGTGTGCGGTCTGTCGATCGCCGGGCCGGTGTGGCTGCTCGTCGTCATCGCCGTCCTCGACGCGCTGCTCGGCACGGCGCTCGGACTGCTGGCCAGCGGCTTCGCGCGCACCGAGTTCCAGGCCGTGCAGTTCATGCCGGCGTTCATCCTCCCGCAGTTCCTCCTCTGCGGGCTGCTCATGCCCCGCGACCGGATGCCCGGCGTGCTCTCGGCGCTCTCCGACGTGCTGCCGCTCTCCTACGCCGTCGACGCGATGAAGGACGTCGCGACGAGCACCGACCCGCTCGGCGACGTGCTGCCGAGCCTCGGCGTCATGGTGCTGTGGGTCGCCGGTGCCCTCGTCCTCGGCAGCCTCACCCTGCGCCGCCGCACGCCCTGACCTGCGGCTAGCCTGCTCGTCGTGGACGCCTCCGACCTGCTCCGTGGAGCCCTGCTCCAGCTCTCCGGATCCGACGCCGTGCGCACGGCCGTCGTCACCGCACCGGTGAGCCGGTCGGTCGTCTCGCGCTACGTCGCCGGCGACACCGTCCCCGAGGCCGTGTCCGTCACCGGCGAGCTGCGGGCGACGAACCGGCTCGCGACGATCGACTACCTCGGCGAGGACGTCACCGACCGCGCCCAGGCCGAGCGCACCCGCGACACCTACATCGCCCTGCTCGGCGCGCTCGAGGAGGCCGACCTCGCCCGGTTCGGTGCCGCCGAGGTGAGCGTCAAGCTGAGCGCCGTCGGGCAGGCGATCCCCGGCGACGGCGACGCCATCGCCCTCGAGAACGCCCGCGCCATCTGCGAGGCCGCCGACCGGGTCGGCACGACGGTCACGCTCGACATGGAGGACCACACGACGACCGACCGGACGCTCGAGGCGGTCCGCGCGCTGCGTGCGGACTTCCCCTGGGTCGGAGCGGTGCTGCAGGCCTACCTCCACCGGACCGAGGCCGACTGCCGCGACCTCGCCGGCGCCGGCAGCCGGGTCCGCCTGTGCAAGGGCGCCTACAAGGAGCCCGCGTCGGTCGCGTACCAGGACGGCGGTGACGTCGACCTCTCCTACGTCCGCTGCCTCAAGGTGCTCATGGCCGGCGAGGGCTACCCGATGGTGGCCAGCCACGACCCGAGGCTCGTCGAGATCGGGCAGGCCCTCGCCGGCCACCACGGCCGCTCCGCCGACTCCTACGAGTTCCAGATGCTCCTCGGGGTGCGCTCGACCGAGCAGAAGCGGATCGCCGACCGCGGCCACCAGATGCGGGTCTACCTGCCGTTCGGCGAGGACTGGTACGGCTACCTCGTCCGGCGGCTCGCCGAGCGACCCGCGAACCTGCGCTTCTTCCTCCGCTCGCTCGCCGGGAGCAGCTGAGCACTAGGGTCGGGCCCATGGGTACGGTCGCGATCTTCGGTGCCGGTGTCATGGGCGAGACGCTCCTCTCGGGGCTGCTGCGCGCCGGGCGCCCGGCGGACTCCCTCGTCATCACCGAGCGCCGGGCCGAGCGCGCCGCCGAGCTCGTCGAGCGGTACGGCGTCCGGGTCCTCGAGAACACGGAGGCGGCGGCGCTGGCCGACACCCTCGTCCTCGTCGTCAAGCCCCAGGACATGGGCTCGCTCCTCGAGGAGATCGCGCCGCACGTCGATCACGGCAACCTCGTCGTCAGCCTCGCCGCCGGCATCACGACCGCGTTCGTGGAGTCCCTTCTGCCGGAAGGCCGTTCGGTCGTCCGCGTGATGCCGAACACCCCGGCGCTCGTCGACCAGGGGATGGCCGCGGTCTCCGGCGGCGCGCACTGCGAGCCGCAGCACCTCACCGAGGCCCGGGAGCTGCTCGCCGCCACCGGCAAGGTCGTCGAGGTGCCGGAGAAGATGCAGGACGCCGTGACGGCGATCTCCGGCAGCGGGCCGGCCTACATCTTCTACGTCGTCGAGGCGATGATCGAGGCCGGCGTCGTCCTCGGGATGCCGCGCGCCACCGCCACCGAGCTCGTCGTGCAGACCCTCTACGGCGCCGCGACCATGATCAAGGAGACCGGGCAGCACCCGACCGTTCTGCGCGAGCAGGTCACCTCGCCGGGCGGCACGACCGCGGCCGCCCTGCGCGTCATGGACGACCACAAGGTGCGCGCCGCGTTCATCAGCGCGATGGAGGCCGCCGCGACCCGCAGCCGCGAGCTCGCCGGTGGCTGAGGCGGTCCCGGGCCTCCACCCCGGCCTGCGCGTCGAGCGGCTCACCGAGGACACGTGGCGCGACTACCGGGCCGTCCGGCTGGCCGCGCTCATCGACAGTCCCCGCGCGTTCTGGACGACGTACGCCGAGGCGGCCGCCCGGAGCGACGACGACTGGCGTGCGTACGCGGCGAGCGGGCCGGCGACCTGGCTCGCGTGGGACCTCGACCGTCCCGTGGGCACCGCCGGGCTCTGGCACGGCGGAGACCAGCCCGGGCACGAGGCGTGCCTCGTGGGGATGTGGGTGTCCGGGGGCAGCCGGGGGAGCGGGATCGCCGCCGACCTCGTCGACGCCGCCGTGGCGCACGCGCAGGCGGAGGGGCGCACCCGGGTCGTCCTCGACGTCGCCCGCGAGAACGCCCGGGCCCTGCGCTTCTACCTCCGCAGAGGCTTCGTCCTGACCGGCGAGACCGGCGTGATGCCCTGGGACCCCACCTGCGTCGAGGAACGGATGGCCCTCGACCTCACGTGAGCAGCCCTCTTCGGCACCGGCTGTTCACCTGCCCGGTTGCCGGACCCGGTGGGTGTCGTGGGAGAGTGACGTGCCATGAGCGACATCACGGTGCGCCCGCTGGGCGTCGAGGAGTGGGAGCAGTACCGGTCGATGCGGCTCACGGCGCTCCAGGAGTCGCCCGACGCCTTCGTCGCGTCGTACGCCGACGAGGAGGCCGAGCCGGAGGAGTTCTGGCGGGCCCGGATGGAACGCTCGACCCGGCTGCTCGCCGAGCGCGACGGCGAGACCCTCGGCATCGCGAGCGTCGGCTCGGTCAGCGACGAGAAGCCCGACGCCGCCCAGCTCTTCGGCCTCTTCGTGCGCTCCGAGGCCCGCGGCACCGGCGTCGCGGCGGCCCTGGTCCAGGCCGGCGCCCGGGTCGCGGCCGAGCAGGGTCGCACCCAGCTGTACTACTGGGTCGGCACCGACAACGGCCGGGCCGTCGCCTTCGCGAGCGGGTTCGGCTTCCGGCCCACCGGGATGCGCCGGCCGATGCGCGTCGTCTCCGAGGACGACGGCGAGGAGGAGATCGCGATGACCCTCCCGCTCGGTGGCGACCGCGGCGGCATCCCGAGCCTCTGAGGCCCGGGCCGGCTCCGGCTACGGGCGGGCCGCGAGCCGCTCGATGAGGGTCGTCGGGCCGCTGACGATGAGCACGTCGTGCGCGGAGACCTTGGTCGACGGCACGGCGTAGGTGAAGTCCTCGCCGGGCGACTTCACGCCGACGACGGTGACGCCGTACTTGCTGCGGACCGCGCTCTGCTCGAGCGTGAAGCCGATCGTCTCGGTCGGGGGCCGCATCTTGACGATGGCGAAGCCGTCGTCGAACTCGATGTAGTCCTGCATCCGGCCGCCGACGAGGTGCGCGACCCGCCGGCCCGTGTCGGCCTCGGGACGGACGATGTGGTGCACCCCGATCCGGTCGAGGATGCGCGCGTGCTCGGGGGAGAGCGCCTTGGCCCAGATGGCCGGGACGCCGGCGTCGACGAGGTTGGCCGCGGCGAGGACCGACGCCTCGACCGAGGAGCCGATGGCGACGACGGCGATGCCGAACCGCTGCGCCTTCGCGTCCCGGATCACGCCGACGTCGCTCGCGTCGCCGTGGACGACCTGGCTGATGCGCCCGAGGAACTTCTCGGCGAGGAAGCCGTCCTTCTCGATGGCGGTGACCTTGTGGCCGAGCCGTCGCAGCTCGAGGGCGGCGGCGGCGCCGAAGCGGCCGAGCCCGATGACGAGGACCTCGTCGTCGCGCGCGCTCTTGCCCATGGGGGTTGCTCCTCCGGTCGGCGGGGTCGGTGCGGGTCGGTGCGGGTCGGTGCGGGTCCAGCCTGCCACGGACCGACCACCGAGTAGCGTGCAGTCATGGGCCCGCGGACGAGCGTCATCTGGGACGACGTGTTCACCGCCTACGACTTCGGACCCGACCACCCGATGAACCCCGTGCGGCTCGACCTCACGACCCGGCTGGCCCGCTCCCTCGGCGTCCTCGACCACGTCGACCTCGTGAGCACCGAGGTCGCCGACGACCACCTCCTGACGACGGTCCACGACCCGGCGTACGTCGAGGCGGTCAAGGCCGCCTCCCTCGACCCGTCACGGGCCGACGTGCACCGCGGGCTCGGCACCGACGACGACCCCGCCTTCCGGGGGATGCACGAGGCCTCGGCGCGCATCGTCCAGGGCACCGTCGAGATGTGCCGGCGGGTGTGGGAGGGCGAGGCCGAGCACGGCGTCAACTACTGCGGTGGGCTCCACCACGCCATGCGCACGCACGCGAGCGGCTTCTGCATCTACAACGACATCTCGGTCGGCATCCAGTGGCTCCTCGACCACGGGGCCGAACGAGTCGCGTACGTCGACATCGACGTCCACCACGGCGACGGCGTCGAGCGGATGTTCTGGAACGACCCCCGGGTGATGACGATCTCGCTCCACGAGAGCGGCCAGCACCTCTTCCCGGGCACCGGGTGGCCCGGCGACGTGGGCGGCCCGGACGCCCGCGGGACGGTCGCGAACGTCGCGCTGCCACCGGGGACGACGGACGCGTCGTGGCTGCGCGCCATCGACGCCGTCGTGCCCCACCTCGTGCGCGCCTTCCGGCCCGAGGTGCTGGTCACCCAGCACGGCTGCGACACCCACCTCGAGGACCCCCTCGCGCACCTCGCCATCACCGTCGACGCGCAGCGCCGGGCCCACGACGAGCTGCACTCACTGGCGCACGAGGTGACCGGCGGCCGGTGGGTCGCCCTCGGGGGCGGTGGCTACGAGCTCGTCGACGTCGTGCCGCGCTCCTGGACCCACCTCACCGCCATCGCGGCGCACCGCCCCGTCGACGCCCGGGCCGAGGTGCCGCAGGAGTGGCGCGACCACGTCGAGCACCTCCTCGGCCGGCCCGGACCCCGCCGGATGGGCGACCTGC
>JACXUW010000197.1 GCA_014763705.1 Micrococcales bacterium
CAGCCGCTCCCACGGACCGGACTCCCGCACCGTCGTCTCCACGCGCGCCCCGAGCGCCGCCGCCACCCCCTGCGCACCCTCGGCCGCGTTCACCAGCCCCTGCAGCTCACCCGCGACCTCGAACGCGTCCGTCATCGACAGCCCGAGACCACCCTCGGCCAGCTCACGACCCAGCGCCGAGACCTCCCTACGAAGGCCCGCGATGCGGCTGCTGAGCTGCCCCCTGTCCATGCCCCGAGTCTACCGGGAGCCACCGACAAGCCACCCCGTCATCCACAGGCAACCGGCTGCAGCAGAACGAATTAGCCGCCACCCATGCCCCTGCCGGCCGGCGTCGGAATGCGTCCTCGCCGACCCGTCGCCACCCCGCTCCGACCGAGCGCGCGTCGCCGCGCCGGTGCTCGACGGAGCCCGCCGCGGCCAGGCGGACTGAGACGCGCGTGCCCGCTTCCGCGTCCCCGCCTACCCTCGACTCCATGACCTACGCAGGAGACGTCACCCCTCCCGAGGCGTACGCCGCGGTCACCGGCCCCGACCCCGCGCTGCTCGTCGACGTGCGCACGAGCGCCGAGTGGACCTTCGTCGGTGTCCCGGACCTCTCGGGCACCGGCCGGCAGGTGGCCTTCGTCGAGTGGAGCCGGTTCCCCGGGGGCGTCGTCAACGACACGTTCGTCGACGACCTTCGCGCGGCCGGCCTGGAACCGGGCACGCCCGTGTACTTCCTCTGCCGCTCCGGCGTGCGCTCGGTCGCGGCGGCCGAGGCGGCCACCGCGGCGGGACTCGGCCCGGCGTACAACATCACCGAGGGGTTCGAGGGGCCGGTCGACCCCGCGGGCCACCGCAGCGTCTCGGGCTGGAAGGTCGACGGGCTGCCGTGGAGGCAGCAGTGACCGACGCGTCCGGCGCACTTCCCGACGGTCTGCGCCCACGCACGCTGGCCGTCCGAGGAGGTCTGTCGCGCAGCGGGTTCGACGAGACCGCGGAGGCGATGTACCTCACCTCCGGGTTCGTCTACGAGTCCGCCGCGCAAGCCGAGGCCGCGTTCAAGGACGAGGTCGACCACTACATCTACAGCCGCTACGGCAACCCGACGGTCAGTGTCTTCGAGGAGCGCATGCGACTCCTCGAGGGCGCCGAGGCCTGCTTCGCCACCGCCTCCGGGATGGCCGCCGTCTTCACGGCGATGGCCGCCCTCTGCGGCGCCGGCGACCGCGTCGTCTCGTCACGGGCGCTCTTCGGCTCGTGCTACGTCATCCTCGACGAGATCCTCCCGCGCTGGGGAGTCGAGACCGTGTTCGTCGACGGCGCCGACCTCGACCAGTGGCGCGAGGCCCTCTCCACCCCGACGACGGCGGTGTTCTTCGAGACCCCGAGCAACCCGATGCAGGAGCTCGTCGACATCGCCGCCGTCTCCGAGCTCGCACACGCCGCCGGAGCCACCGTCGTCGTCGACAACGTCTTCGGCACACCGGTGTTCAGCCACCCGCTCGCCCACGGCGCCGACGTCGTCGTCTACTCGGCGACCAAGCACATCGACGGCCAGGGGCGCGCACTCGGCGGAGCCGTCCTCGGCCCGAAGGACTTCGTCGAGGGCCCGGTGAAGAACCTCATGCGGCACACCGGGCCGTCGATGTCCCCCTTCAACGCCTGGGTCATGGCCAAGGGCCTGGAGACCCTCGACCTGCGGGTCCGGTCGATGGCCGCCTCGGCCCTCACCATCGCCGGAACGCTCGAGGCATGGCAGCGCGAGGGACGCGGCGTCACCCGCGTCGTGTACCCGCACCTGCCGAGCCATCCCCAGCACGACCTCGCTCTGCGCCAGCTCGAGGGCGGGGGAGGCACGGTCGTCACCCTCGAGCTCGAGGGCGGCAAGGACGCCGCGTTCGCGTTCCTCGACGCCCTCCGGCTCGTCGACATCAGCAACAACCTGGGCGACGCGAAGTCGCTGACGACGCACCCCGCGACGACGACCCACCGGCGCCTCTCGCCGGAGGGCCGGGCCGCGGTCGGCATCACCGACGGGACGGTCCGCCTCTCGGTCGGTCTCGAGGACCCGGCGGACCTCGTCGAGGACCTCGACCGCGCACTGACCGCCGCTCGGGCCGCGCGCTGAGGGCGCTCCGACGGCTGTTAGCGTCGCGCCCATGACCTCCCGCGACGTCGTCTCCGTCCAGCGGCTCATCCCGGCCGCCCCCGAGCCGATCTTCGACCTGCTCGCCGACCCCGAGGGTCACTCGCGGATCGACGGCGGCGGGTCGGTCCAGGGCGCCCGCAGCGGCGGCCGGCGGCTCGGGCTCGGAGACCGCTTCGGGATGGACATGCGGATCGGTGTCGCGTACTCGACCCTCAACACCGTCGTCGAGCTCGACGAGAACCGCCGCATCGCCTGGCAGACGACGACCCGCGGTCCGCTCGGCTCCTTCGTCGGTGGCCGGATCTGGCGCTACGAGCTCGAGCCGGTCGAGGGGGGCACGCTCGTCACCGAGTCGTGGGACATCTCGCAGGAGGCGGCCACGAGCAAGCCGTTCGTGCGCCGCATGGAGGGCATGACCCGCAAGAACATGGCGGCCACCCTCGAGCGCATCGAGGAGCTCGTCACCGCCGAGGCGTGACCCGGCGCTCCTCCGCGACCCCGGCCATCGCCCAGCGCACCGCCCGGGTGCCGACCAGCCCGAGCACCCCGGCCGCTCCCGCCACCGGTGAGGACACCGGCAGCCGCAGCTCGCTGCGCACCCACCGCGGGAGCAGCGCCACGCCACCGGAGGCGATGAGCCCGTAGCCCGGCCGGGCCGTCCACGGCAGGGGCGGGTCGAGGAGCAGGAAGCGCGCGGCGTCACGGGCGGCCGGGGTGGCCCGCAGCGCCGGACGGAACGCCTCGAGCGCCGTCAGCAGGCCCTCGACGTCGGTCGGCACCGGGTCGGCGCCGAGCAGCCGGGCGACGACCGCCGACTGCTCGACGTACCGGTCGGCCTCCTCGGGGGTGAGCGGCGCCGCGGCGTAGCGCTGGAAGGCCGAGAGGAAGCTCCACGCCTCGGCGACGTGCACCCACGCGAGGAGTCCGGGGTCGGAGGCGCGGTACGGCACGCCCTCGTCGTCCCGGCCCCGGACCCGCTCGTGGATGGACCGGACCGTGGCGATGGCGGCGTCGGCGTCCTCGACCGTGCCGAAGGTCGTCGTGGCGAGGAAGTGCGACGTGCGCTGCAGCCGGCCCCAGGGGTCGCTGCGGTACCCGCTGTGCCCGGCCACCCCGGCCATCGCCGACGGGTGCAGCGACTGGAGCAGGAGCGCGGCGACGCCACCGGGGAACATGGAGGCGTCGGCGTGCACGCGCCAGACCGGGTCGTCCGGCCCGAACCGCCGCTCGCCCTCGCGACCCCAGATGACGGCAGCCGCCGCGCTCGCGTCCTCACCGGCCACCCGGGCCCGCAACGCGTGCCCGAGCCGTCGCTGGGCCACCCGCCCGATGTCGTCGACGACGCTCATGGTCCTCCGTCCCTCGTCGCTGTCCCTCGGTCCTACCCACCCAACGACCGCGCGCACCGGGTCCCTTCCGGGCTGTCGAAGGTTGCGGCGCAACGCCGCCGGCTCAGGCGGCGAGGGCGAGCGTCGAGGTGACGACGACGAGGACCGCGCAGGTCAGCCCGGCCGGGACGAGCCAGCGCCACGGGACGACGACGTCGCGGGCCCGGCAGCGCTGGATCCACAGGAGCGTCGCGAGCGAGGCCCACGGCGTGACGAGCGGGCCCGCGTTGGTCCCGACGAGCAGGGCGAGCAGCCGCTGCACCGACCCGTCGGCGGCGGGCTCGAGCGCGAGGTAGGCCGGCAGGTTGTTGACGACGTTCGCGAGGCCGGCCCCGGCCCCGGACAGCGCGAGCAGCGCGCCCGCGCCGGTGCCGCCGGGCAGCGCGGTGGTGACCACCCGCGAGAGCCCGTGCTGCTGGAGCAGCTCGACGACCACCGACACGACGACGAACCCGAGCGCCATGAGCCACGGCACCGGCAGTCCGGTGAGCAGGGAGCGGCCGCGCCACCACGTCGCCGCGAGGAGCAACGCCGCGGCGACGAGCGACACCGCCCACGGGGGAGCCCCGAGGGCGAACAGCGGCCCGAGGACGACGCAGACCACCGCCGCCACCCGGAGCAGGACCGCGTCGTGGGGCTCGGCGGGTGGCGCCACGGAGTAGCGTCCCCGCAGGCTGCGGCGGTGCAGCGCGGCGACGAGCAGGAGGGTGACGACGACCGCCACGACGGCCGGGGCCCACGAAGCGCGGACGTAGTCGCCGTGCCCGAGGCCCGCCCGGCCCAGGGTGTGCAGCGCGAGCAGGTTGGTGAGGTTCGAGACCGGCAGCAGGAGCGAGCCGGTGTTCGCGATCCACAGGGTGGTCACCGCGAGCAGCCGGGGGTCGAGCCCCACCTGAGCGGCGACGGCGAGCCCGACCGGGGTGAGCAGCACCGCTGTCGTGTCGAGCGAGAGGACGACCGTCGCGACGACGGCGAGTGCCGAGAACAGCACCCACAGCACCCAGCGCCGCCCGCGTCCCATCCGCGCCACGGCGTGCCCCGCGACGTCGAAGACTCCGGCCCGCTCGGCGAGCTCGGCGGTGACCGTGATGGCGAGGAGGAAGACGACGACGGGGGCGAGCCGTCCGGCCAGCTCGACTGCTGCGGCGCCGCTCACGGGGCCTGCACGTCGAGGACCCAGGGAGCGCCGGACCGAGCCGGTTCGTGCAGTGAGACCTCGAAGCCGCGCCCGACGACCTCCGCGACGGCGCCGGCCGACCTGGCGGCGACGCCCTCGACGCACAGGTGCCGGGCGACGAGGCCCCGGGTGTGCTTGGCCAGGTGGCTGGCCCCCGGGACCCGCACCTGCACCCACCGGTCGGCGAGCTCGCGCCCGGGACGCCACGCGGCGGCGTACGCAGCCGAGCGGCAGTCGACGACGACGCCGCGGCCCGCGGCCTCGGTGAGCGGGCCGTCGAGGGCGGGGCGCCAGCGCTGGGCCAGCGGGCCGACCCCGGGCAGGGTCACCCCCATCGCGAGCCGGTACGCGGTGATCCGGTCGGTCGGCCGGACCGCGCCGTGCAGGGCCGAGACGACGACGAGCCACCGGTTGGCGCGGCGGCGGGCGGCGGTGTCCAGCGAGGCGAGGTCGAGGGCGTCGTAGAGCACCCCGGTGTAGACCTGCGCCGCCGGGGTGGCGGGCAGGGAGTCGAGGGCGAGGTTGCGCGCGACGTCGTCGAGCAGGGCCGGCGAGACCCCCAGCACGCCCGCGGCGTCCGGGGAGGCGCTCGTCCTCGCGAGGGCTCCCGCGACCTCGCGGCGCACCCCGGCCAGCTCGGGGAAGGACCACGAGGCGGGGTCCGCCGGACCGCCGCGCGGGCGGTTCCACTTCGACTCCGACGGCGGGAGCAGGATGAGCACCGGCACAGCCTACGGACGGTTAGGGTCGAGTCCGTGCCCCGTCCCAGGGTCGTGCTCCGGCCGACCGACGCCGAGACCCCGCCGGCCCTCGAGCAGGCCCTCCGCGACCGCTTCGCCGCCGTCCGGGGCGAGCTGGGCATCGACGGGCCGTACCCCGCGGACGCCCTCGCCGAGGCCGAGCGCGAGGCCGCCCGGCCACCGCGCGACGGCTACCCGGACGAGACCGACGTCCCGTACGTCACCCTCGACCCGCCCGGCTCGATGGACCTCGACCAGGCCCTGCACATCGAACGCGACGGTGACGGGCACCGGGTCCGCTACGCCATCGCCGACGTCCCCGCGTTCGTGCCGGCCGGCGGGGACCTCGACCGCGTGACCCGCGAGCGGGGGCAGACGGTCTACTGCCCCGACCTGCGGGTCCCGCTGCACCCGCGGGTCCTCTCCGAGGACGCCGCGAGCCTCCTCCCGGACGAGGTCCGGCCGGCCTTCGTCTGGGACCTGCGCCTCGACGGCGAGGGCGTCCTCACGCGCGCCGAGGTCCGCCGGGCGCTGGTCCGCAGCCGCCGACGCCTCGACTACGCCGGCGTGCAGGCCGACGTCGACGCCGGCACCGCCGACGAGCTGCTCCTCCTGCTCCGCGAGGTCGGTGAGCGCCGCATCGCCCGGGAGCGGGCCCGTGGTGGCGCGAGCCTGCCGATGCCCGAGCAGCAGGTCCTCGAGAACGACGACGGCACCTTCACGCTCGAGTTCCGCCCGCCGGTCGCGGCGGAGGAGTGGAACGCCCAGCTCTCGCTCCTCACCGGGATGGCGGCGGCGGCGATGATGCTCGACGGCGGGGTCGGGGTGCTGCGCACGATGCCGGCCCCGACCGCGGACGCCGTCGCGCGCTTCCGGCGCG
>JACXUW010000657.1 GCA_014763705.1 Micrococcales bacterium
CTCATGGGCCTGTCGGCCGGGACGCGGGTGGTGACGGCGAGCAGCCCGATGGCGAGCGCGAAGCCGAGCGAGGTGAGGGCCAGCGCGTGGAAGCTGACGCGTTCGACGATGACGCCGGCGACCGCGCCACCGCCCCCGGCCGCCAGGCCCATGAGCAGGTCGGAGGCCCCCTGCGCGCCGGGGCGCTCGGCCGCGGGGATGGCCGAGGTGAGGAGGGTGGAGCCCGCGACGAGGGTGCAGGACCAGCCCAGCCCGAGGAGGAACAGCCCGCCGAGCAGCGTCGAGGACTCCCCCATCGGCGAGACCGACGCGAGGAGGGTGGCCGCGCTGAGGATCCCTGCCCCGACGAGCGCGACGGGTCGCCCGCCCAGCCGGTCGACGGCCATCCCGGTCAGCGGGGAGAAGGCGTACATCCCGAGGATGTGGACACTGATGACGAAGCCGATGACGGTCAGCTCGGCGTGCCCGTGGGCCATGTGCAGCGGGGTCATCACCATGACGCTCACCATGACGCCGTGCCCGAGGGCCAGGGTGAGGATGCCGAGCCGCGCGACCGGGCGGGAGAAGGCGACCCGGAGGCCGCGGACCACGGAGCCGTGGGTCGGCTCGCCCGGCTCGTCGCCCTCGTCGAGCGCCCGACGGCGGGACTCGACGAGCGGGTCGGGGCGCAGCCGGACCGCGATGACGGCGATGGCGAGGACCAGGCCGACGAGGGAGAAGACGAACGGTCCGGTGAGCCGCGGGAGGCCGAGGGCGACGGCGACCGGCGCGCTCGGGCCGACGAGGTTGGGGCCGAGGACGCTGCCGAGCGTCGTCGCCCAGACGACGATGCTCAGGTCGCGGGCTCGGCGGGCCGGGATCGCGAGGTCGGCTGCGGCGTAACGGCTCTGGCTGTTCGACGCCGCGGCGCCGCCGAAGAGCAGGCTGGAGACGAGGAGCAGCGGGAAGTTCCGCACGACGCCGGCGGTGATGAGCCCGGCGGCCCCGACGGTGGCGAGGGCGTAGCCGAGGACGAGGCCCGGTCGGCGTCCGCGGGCGGCCATCACCCGGGCCATCGGCACCGCGACGAGGGCCGCCCCGAGCACCTGGAAGGTCCCGCCGAGGCCGGCCCAGCGCGCGGAGCCGGAGACCTGCTCGGCGAGCAGGGCCCCGACCGCGACGCCGGCGGAGAGGCCGACGCCTCCGAGCATCTGCGAGCCGACGAGGGTGCGGACGGTGCGGCGCTGGAGGTCGTCGCGGTCGGGGCCC
>JACXUW010000198.1 GCA_014763705.1 Micrococcales bacterium
GTCGCGGCGGTGCTCGCGGTCGGGGTCGTCCTGCTCACCCTCATGCTCCCGAACCGGCTGCCGACGACCGCGGAACCCGGCGCCGTGACCCCCTGACCCCCACCAACCCGTGGACGCCCTCAGCCCTCCCAGGCGTACGTGACCTCGGGACGACCCGTGCCCGCGTACCGGTTGCCGCGGCGGGCCCGCCCCGCGTCGACGAGGTGCTCGCAGTAGCGGCGGGCGGTGACCCGGCTGACCCCCAGCTCCTCGCCGAGCTCGGCCGCCGAGCGCGGCCCGTCCGCCGCGCGCAGCGCCGTCGAGGCCCGCCCGAGCAGCTCCTCGGTCATCCCCTTGGGCACGGTGGTCGCGCCGACCGGTCGCAGGCTGGAGAACACGGTGTCGACCTCGGCCTGGGTGTCCGCCTCCCCGCCGCCCACCTGCGCCCGGTACTCGCGGTAGGCCGCCAGCCGGTCGCGCAGCGTGCCGAAGACGAACGGCTTGAGGACGTACTGGACCACCCCGAGCGACACCGCCGAGCGGACCATCTCGAGGTCGCGCGCCGAGGTCACGGCGACGACGTCGGCCCGGTGTCCGCCGGCGCGCATCGCCCGGACGACGTCGAGGCCGGGCAGGTCCGGCAGGCCCATGTCGAGGAGGACGAGGTCGACCGCGTGGGTGCCGAGGTGCTGCAACGCGTCGCGGGCGGTGTGCACGACGCCGGCGACGACGAAGCCCTCGACCCGCCCCACGTACGTGGCGTGGGCCTCGGCCGCGACCGGCTCGTCCTCGACGACGAGCACCCGGATCGGTTCCGCCGCAACCGCGCTCACGACGCCTCCGACCGGACCCGGACGGGCAGGACGACCGTCACCGTCGCGCCCGGCGGGTCGTCGACCGACAGCGAGCCGCCGAGCCGAGCCACCGTGTCGTGGACCAGCGCGAGCCCGATGCCCCGGCTGCCGGCCGGCCCGTCGCCGGACTTCGTCGAGAACCCCCGCTCGAGGACCCGGTCGCGCAGCTCCGGCGGGATGCCGGGCCCGGTGTCGGCGACGACGAGCTCGACCCGGTCGCCGAGGTCACGGGCGGTGAGCCGGACCAGCCGCTCGCCGTCGACCCCGGTCACGGCGTCGATCGCGTTGTCGACGAGGTTGCCGACGACGGTGACGACGTCGCGGGCCGGCGCGACGTCCGCGGGCCAGCGCAGCCCCGGGTCGACGACGAGCTCGACGCCGCGCTCGTGGGCCTCGGCGGCCTTGCCGAGGAGGAGGGCCGACAGCGTGGGGTCCTCGACGCCGGTGACGACGACGTCAGTGAGCCGCTGGGCCCGCTCGAGCTCGCCGGTCGCGAACTCGACCGCGCGGTCGGGGTGCCCCAGCTCGATGAGCGAGACCATCGTGTGCAGG
The DNA here is from genome assembly GCA_014763705.1 of Micrococcales bacterium. Classification (GTDB taxonomy): domain Bacteria; phylum Actinomycetota; class Actinomycetes; order Actinomycetales; family Dermatophilaceae; genus Phycicoccus. The sequence goes on from JACXUW010000198.1 coordinate 1,386, forward strand.
CGGTTGCCCGACTCGTGCGCCTGCGAGCGCAGCGCCTCGGCGAGACCCCGCGCCGCCCCGAGCTCGCCGGTCAGCTCCTCGAGGTCGGTGCGGTCGCGGACGGTGACGACGGCGCCGAGGTCCTCGCCGTCGCGCCGGGCCCGGGCCTTGTTGAGGACGAGCACCCGTCCACCGGTGACGTGCAGGTCGTCCTCGCGGACGTCCGGGTCGGTCATCGCGGCGACGAGCGGCGGCGCGAGGCCCAGCTCGCCCACCTCGCGGCCGGTCGGGTCCTCACGCAGCCCGAGCAGCCGCCGGGCCTCGTCGTTGGCCAGCCGCACCCGCCCCTCGGGGTCGACGAGCACGAGCCCCTCGGTCACCGAGTGCAGCACCGCGTCGTGGTGGTCGTGCATCGCCTGGAGCTCAGCCGCCCGCAGCCCCCGGGTCTGGCGGCGCACCCGCCGGGCGATGAGCGTGGTCCCCACCGCGGCCAGCACCCCGGCCACGACCCCCGCGACGAGCAGCGGTGGCAGCTCGCCGGCCAGCCGCTCGTCGACCGCGCCCTTGCCGATGCCGACGGCGACGAGCCCGACGACCCGGCCGCCGGCCTCGCGCACGGGCACGACGGCCCGGCGGCTCGGGCCGAGCGTCCCGGTGTAGTCCTCGACGACGGTGCCCCCGGCCCGGGCGGCGGCGATGTGCCCGACGAACTGCTGGCCGACCTGCGCCGGGTTCGGGTGGCTGTAGCGCAGACCGGTCGGGCTCATGACGACGACGAAGTCCGTGCCGGTGCGCGCCCGCACCCCCTCGGCCAGCGGCTCGAGCGAGCCCGCGGGGTCCCCGGCGGCCACCGCCTGCACGACGTCCGGCTCGGCCGCGACGGACTGCGCCACCGCGAGCACCCGGGCGGTCGACTCGTCGGTGACCGCCTGCCGGGCCTGGAGGTACGCGGCGCCGAGACCGGCCGCGATGACGCCGAAGACGAGCGCCACGACGAGCGCCGCCGTCTGCCCGGCGACGCTCAGGCCACGCCGGCCGGCGTCCTCGTCGGGTACCGGCCCGCCCGGGCCGACACCGCGCGGCGAGCTCACCAGCGGTGCCCGGCGGCCCGCGTGAACACTGCGTACACAACGGTGACGATAGCCGCGCCGGCCGGGAGCCTCGTCCACGGAAGCGCAGCCCCTCTGCGTCGGACGAAGGAGTTCACGCCATGACCGCACCCGTGCCCAGCGCACCCGAGGGAGGGGCCCCGGCGCCCGCCCGGCGGGACCGCACCCACATCCTCTACATCGCGGTCATCGTCGCGATGCTCCTCGGCATCGCCGTCGGGTTCCTCTTCCCGGAGTTCGGCAAGGAGCTCAAGCCGCTCGGCACCTTCTTCGTCAACCTCATCAAGATGATGATCAGCCCGATCATCTTCGTGACCATCGTGCTGGGCATCGGCTCGGTCCGCCGGGCCGCCCAGGTCGGCAAGGTCGGCGGGCTCGCGCTCGGCTACTTCCTCGTGATGTCCACGGTCGCCCTCGCCATCGGCCTCGTCGTCGGCAACATCGTCAAGCCGGGTGCCGGCCTCCACCTCACCGACGAGCTCGCCAAGACCGGCCAGGCGCAGGTCTCCGCCGAGGCGGAGTCGACCGTCGACTTCCTCCTCGGCCTCGTGCCCGACACCCTCGTCTCCGCGCTCACCTCGGGGGCCGTGCTGCAGACCCTGCTCGTCGCGCTGCTCGTCGGTTTCGCGCTGCAGAAGATGGGTCCCACGGGGGAGCCGATCCTGCGCGGCATCAAGCACCTCGAGCGGCTCGTGTTCCGGCTCATGGCGATGATCATGTGGGTCGCGCCGGTCGGTGCGTTCGGGGCGATGGCGGCCGTCGTCGGCGCCACCGGGCTCGACGCCCTCAAGAGCCTCGGCCTCATCATGGTGGCCTTCTACGCGACCTGCCTCATCTTCGTCTTCGGCGTCCTCGGCACCCTCCTGCGGGTCGTCGCCGGGGTGAGCGTGTGGAGCCTGCTGAAGTACCTCGGCCGCGAGTTCCTCCTCATCCTGTCCACCTCCTCCTCCGAGTCCGCGCTGCCGCGGCTCATCGCGAAGATGGAGCACCTCGGGGTGTCCCGTCCGGTCGTCGGCATCACCGTGCCGACCGGCTACTCGTTCAACCTCGACGGCACCGCGATCTACCTGACGATGGCCTCGCTGTTCATCGCCGAGGCGCTGGACAAGCCGTTCAGCATCGGCCAGCAGATCGGCCTGCTCGTCTTCATGGTCATCGCCTCCAAGGGCGCGGCCGGGGTGACCGGCGCCGGGCTGGCCACCCTCGCCGGCGGGCTGCAGTCGCACCGCCCGGACCTCGTCGACGGCGTCGGCTTCATCGTCGGCATCGACCGGCTGATGAGCGAGGCCCGCGCGCTGACCAACTTCGCCGGCAACTCGATCGCCACCGTGCTCATCGGGACCTGGGTCGGGGCGGTCGACCGGGAGCAGCTCGACGCCGTCCTGGCGGGCGACCGGCCGTTCGACGAGGCCCGGATGGTCGACGACCACGAGGCCGAGGTCACGGCGCCGCCGCCGAGCGAGGAGCTCGCGGCGACCCGCCACTGACCGCCCCATCGGCCGGACGGCCGGGATTGCGCTCCGAAGGGGCGCTCCCGGCCGTCGCGTCCGTATCCTGCCGGTGCCTCCCGTCCCCTCCCGACCAGGACACCTCCATGCGCGCGAGCCCCCGCCTGCTCGTCCTCGGCACGGCCCTCGCCGCACTGCTGACCGCCGGGTCCACCCCCGTCGTCGCCGCGGCGTCCGCTCCCTCCCGGGCCGTCACGGCGCCGTCCGGCACCGTCCCGGCGGCCACCGGCGACCCGGTGCGTGTCACCGGGCGGCTCACCTCGCTCGTCACGGACGCGTTCCGCTCCGGCCGCAGCACGACGACGGTCGGGGTGGTCCCGGACGGGCAGCCCGCCGGCTTCGTCCGGGTCGAGGGCCTCCCCGGAGCGGCTGAGCACCCGCTGCTCGGCGCCCGGGTCACGGCGACCGGTCGGCGCACGGTCACCGGCGGCATCCGGGTCGCCGCCTCCGGCATCGCCCGCGCGTCGGGGACGGGGAGCACTCCGTCGCTCGCGCCGGTGACGGCGGCCGCCACGACCGGGCCGCGGACCTACCGCATCCTCGCGGTCTCGGTGCGGTTCGCCGACGACCCGACCAACGCGCCGGCCGCCCCGAGCACGGTGGCCGCCGGGCTGTTCAGCGGTCCGACGAGCGTGAGGGCGTACTACCAGGACGTCTCGGACGGCCTGTGGACGCTGACCGGGCGGGCGGTCGGTCCCTACACGGTCTCGCGGAGCAACCCCTCGGCCTGCGACTTCCAGCAGTGGGCGAACAGCGCGCGAACCGCGGCCCGGGCGGCCGGGATCGACCTGTCGGCGTACACGAACGTCATGGTCGTCCTCCCGCGGCAGACCTCGTGCGGTTGGGACGGCCTCGCCGAGGTGCCCGGCACCCTCTCGTGGATCAACGAGCGCACGCCCTCCCTCCTCGTCACCGCGCACGAGCTGGGTCACAACTTCGGTGAGCACCACGCCTCCGGCTACCGCTGCACGGTGGCGGGCGTCAGGGTGATGCTCTCGACGGCCGCCAACTGCCCGGACCCGACCGGCACCTCCCTCGAGTACGCCGACCCGTTCTCGGTGATGGGCAACGTCGCCGCCCGGCTGCACCACGCGGAGGCCCGCGTGCACTACGACCTGGTGCCGCCGACGACGGTCGAGGCGGGGCAGGCCGAGACGGTGCGCCTCGCCCCCGCCGACTCGGGCAGCGGCATCCGCGTGCTGCGGCTGACCCGCCCGGACGGCACGTGGCTCGCGGCCGAGTACCGCCGGCCCACCGGCGCCTTCGACACCTTCGCCGCGTCCGACCCGGTCGTCAACGGCGTGACCTTCCGCATCGACCGCGGGGTCGGCCTCCAGACCTGGCTGCTCGACGCCAAGCCGTCGACGGCCAGCTTCCTCGACGCGCCGGTGCTGCCCGGCGGCTCGGTGACCGACCCGCTGACCCAGGCCCGGGTCGACGTCGTCAGCGTCTCCCCGACGGGCGCGATCCTGCGGGTGTCCTCGCCGACCGCCCCGACCGGGCTCGCGGTGTTCGCCAGCGGCTCGACGGTCATCGCGCACTGGGGTGCGCCGACCGGGGTGAGCGGGGTCGTCGGCTACGACGTCGCCCTCGACGGGCGCACCCAGCGCACGACGAGCCCGTCCTGGAGCGGACCCGCGGCGCGCGGCTGGCACACGCTGACCGTCCGGGCGGTCGGCGGCACCGGCACCGTGTACCCACCCGCCACCGCGCGCGTGCTCGTCACCGGGACGCGGTAGCCGCGACCCCCGCCTCGCCGGCGCTGGACGGTGGCTCGGCGACCCGGACGACGACCTTGCCGCGGGCCCGGCCGGTGGCCACGTGCTCGACCGCGGCCGCGGTCTCGGCGAGCGGGAACACCCGCTCGACCGAGGGCCGGACACGTCCGGCGTCGACGAGGGCGACGAGCTCGGCGAGGTCCTCGGCTCGTTCGCGGGCCACGAGCATGACCAGCCGCTGCCGCACGAACGGCGAGAGGGCCGCGGCCGCCATCGAGCGCTGGAGACCGCCGAGCCACCGGCCGCCGGTCTCGCTGCCGACGACGACGAGATCGAAGACATCGAGCTCTGTCGGGTCGTCGAGCGGGAACGGTTCGGTGCGCGGAAGCGCCTCGAAAGCCTCGAGGAACTTGCGGATCTTGCGGCTGTAACCAGCCCGCGCGTCGGGGCGCGTAACGGCTGGAAGCTCCGGCTGGAGGGCACAGCGCCATTCGGCACGGTCGACCGGGGACGAGCGATGCTCCAGCAGGCGAACATCGTTGCCGGCACCGTCGAGGCCTTCGACGAGGCACCGCGCCTGCCAATAGGATCCGTAATTGATGCAGCGGTGTAAGGTC
>JACXUW010000658.1 GCA_014763705.1 Micrococcales bacterium
CAGGTGGTCGCCCGGACGACCGGCCGGGCACACGACCCGCGGTCGGACCGTCGCCGGAGGTGCTGGCGGCCGTGGACCCCGAGCAGCTCCAGCAGGCCATCGGCATCACCGGGGCGCGCGCCCGCACCCTCGTCGCGCTCGCCCGGGCGGTCCTCGACGGCCTCGACCTCGCCCCGCAGCCCGACCCGGCCCGGCGGGCCGCCAACCGCGCCGCCCTCCTCGCGCTGCCGGGGGTCGGGCCGTGGACCGCCGACCTCGTCGCGATGCGCTGCCTGCGCGACCCCGACGTCTTCCTGCCCGGTGACCTCGTGCTGCGCAGGGCCCTCGGCGGGATCACCCCCCGCGAGGCCGCCGCGCTGTCGCAGGCGTGGGCCCCTCACCGCAGCCTCGCCGTCGTCCACCTGTGGACCCACCACGCGCTCGACCCGCGCTGAGCCCGACCGGCCGCGACGGCGGGGCGCTGCGGCGATGTCGGCGCCAGGGCGGATGATGGTCCGGTGCCCCTCTACCGCGACGAGGCGATCGTCCTGCGCACCCACAAGCTGGGTGAGGCCGACCGCATCGTCACCGTGCTCTCGCGGCGGCTCGGCAAGCTGCGGGTCGTCGGCAAGGGTGTGCGGCGCACCAAGTCGCGGTTCGGCGCGCGGCTCGAGCCGGGGATGCACATCGACGTCCAGTGCTACGAGGGGCGCACCCTCGACACCGTGACCCAGGTGGAGACCCTGGACCCGTGGGGCGAGGCGATCGCCCGCGACTACCGCGCCTGGACCGCCGCCACCGCCGTGCTCGAGACCTGCGACCGGCTCACCGAGGAGCGCGAGCCCGCCCTCCAGCAGTACCTTCTGCTCGCCGGCGCGCTGCGCAGCCTCGCGCACCGCGAGCACGACCCCGGGCTCGTCCTCGACGCGTACCTGCTGCGGGCGATGGCCGTCGGCGGCTACGCGCCGAGCTTCCACGACTGCGCGAAGTGCGGCGCCCCCGGCCCGCACCGGGCCTTCCACGTCGCCGCCGGCGGTGTGGTCTGCCCGGTCTGCCGTCCGCCCGGTTCCGCTGCGCCGCACCCCGACACGCTGCGCCTGCTCGCCGCCCTGCTCGCCGGCGACTGGGCGCTGGCCGACCCCTCCGACGACCGCCACCGGCGCGAGGGCAGCGGCCTCACCGCCGCGTTCCTCCAGTGGCACCTCGAACGCGGCATCCGCAGCCTCCGTATGGTGGAGCGGTGAGCGCGCCGACCCGCTACGAGC
>JACXUW010000199.1 GCA_014763705.1 Micrococcales bacterium
GTCAGATAGAGCGTCATCATCTTGGTGAGCGACGCAGGATAGCGCAGGCTGTCGGCGTTTTCGCTGTAGAGCACCTTGCCGGTCTTGGCGTCGATCACGATGCCGGCATAGGTCGGGGCCGCATTCGCCGGCGCGCCGACAATGAACAACAGCGCCAAGAAAGCCATGGCTGCCACCATCGCCTTGCGTGCCGACGCCGAGAGAATGGAGGTTAAGTCTCGGAAATTCCTGATATTTTTCACCGCGAAACTCTTCGTATGCTAACGACAACGAACTGAGCGTGCCCCCACACGACCAATTCATCGGAGCTTACGGCGGTAGCCTTACCAAGAAGTTTATAATGAATCATTTCTTGCCGGTTCATCTGCAATTTTAGTGAAAGTCGATGAAGGCGCCGCCGAGACATCGAGATGGGAAGTGACGTAGCTGCGCACGGCCGTATCGATGGCGCTCCAGTCGGAAAGGAGGGCGCTCGAGAACCGGTAGAGGACGCTGAGGTCGCGTCCAACATGGATGTCGCGCTGGCAGTCGCCGCTGCTGGCCGGCGTTCCTTCGGGAGGGAGGATACAGCGGACCGCGAAGTCGGGCTCTCCCGGACGCTGGGCGGTGAGGAGGACCTCGTTGCCGTAGCCGGCGTCGGATTTCAGGCGGTGCAGGGTAAGTCCGTGTGGTCCCTTCTCAGGAAGACCCTCGAAAAGATGGCTGTAGATCGGCTCCACGCGTCCGGACATGTCGCGGGACATCGTGCTTTGCGAGAGTTGTACGAAGACGAGGCCGTCGGGCTGGGTGACGTCATCGAAGCGCGCGCGCAAATCACTGCGATACCCCGACATTTCCGGCCAGAGCAGGTAGAGATCGGCGCGTTCCGCGGGGCCGTCGCGGCGCTGGCTCTCGAAGCGGATCGTATTGGCGGCCAGGCGAAGCTGATCCTGCCCGATTGTTATCAGAAAGTCCTGTGTGCTGTCGCTGTGGCCCGCAAGCGCCAGTTCGGCACCCAGCCGTCGGCCGCCGAGATTGATCACAACGGAGAGCGCGGCAAGGGTCGCGATGAGCGCGGTCGCCGTGTAGACGAACCGGTTGGATATCAGGGGCAGATGCTCGGAGGCTTGTCCAGGTGCAGCCGACTTCTTCATGTGACGTCCCGTCCGCCGGCAGTCGTTGATGCAGTCTGTTACGCGGGACCAGAGGCAAGGACCGCCGACGTCGGTGGGCGGAGCATCACGCGCTGCGAATGATACAGTGACTGAAGAGATAGTCGGATGATGGTTAACGTGGCGTAAATGTAGCGAATGGACTTGTGCTTTCGCCCGGAAGGCGAAAGCCAGTCCCGCGGGGCACGGGACCGGCTTTTGGTTCGGTCAAGGGACGGGGTGACGGAATGACCGAACCGTAAGCGCGTATCTGGCGGGTCAGTTCGAGCCGACGCTGCCGACCGCAGTCGCCCGACCGTCCTGCAGTTTGACCCAGCGGCCGGGATCGTCGGCCGACTGACGCTTCAGGTAGGTGTATTCCGTGTCCGACCAGAGCAATACCTTGTTGCGCATGTTGTCGAGAATGAAGTCGCCGCGGTCGGTACGAACCGTCAGGACGGCGTGGCCTTCGCCGTCCTGGCGGCCCCTCGGTGGTGGACCGACGAGGTCGGCCGGAGCGTCACGCCCTTCGCCCTGGTCGTCGTCGGTGGGCTGGCCGGCGCGGGCCTCGCGCTCACCCTGGCCGGGCAGGTGGCGGCCGCCCTCGTCCGGCGCGGTCGCGGCCGCCTGCTCCCCGGCCCGCCCGGCGGTCGGTGGCGCGCCGCGCGGACGACGGCCGGCCTGACCCTCGTGCTGCTCGCCGTGCCGGCCGCCTACGCGTTCGGGACCAACGGCAACCTCTGGTCGGCGGCCGGCCGGGCGGCGGTGGCCTGGCTGATCGTGCTCACCGCCCGGCTCACGGCGGCCCCGGCGACCCTGCGGCTCGCGCCCGCCCTCGTCGCGACCGTGCTCCTCGTGCCGCTGCAGGTCGCCGCGACCGGCGCTCCGTACCGCGGCACCGACCTGCGCACCGCCACGGTCGCGGCGCCGGTCGGGTCGGGAAGCGTCCTGCTCACCCCGCACCAGGCCGGCCAGGCGGAGGCCGCCCGCCGCGAGGCCGCCCGGCTCGGCATCGGGCCGACGACCCGCGTGCTCGACCTCACCGGCGCCTCGGCGGGGACGGTGTACCTCCTCGGGGCCCGCCCGGTGGGGCAGGCCTGGCTCATCGGGGGGTACTCCGGCAGCACCGCGGCGGCCCGCGTCGTGCTCGGTCACGCGCGGTGCGCGCTGACGGACGCGCTGGTCCTCGTCGACGCCTCCGCGCCGCGGGCGGTCCCGCCGTCCGTCCTCGGCGTCGCCGGCCTCGACCTCGCGCGCGACTACGAGCCGGTCGGTGAGGTGCCCTACGAGCGGGGCGCCTCCCGGCGCGCGCCCGCCGCACCGGACGCCCGGGCGGTGCTGCACCGGCTGCGCCACCCGGTGACGATCCCCGGCTGCGGCTGAGCGGTGGTGCGGCCGGAGGGCCCACCCGGCTCGCGTAGGCTTGCCCCTCGTGGCCACCGACTTCACCCAGGAGATCAAGGACCTGCGCAGCACCATGGCGTCGGTCCGGGAGGTCACCGACCTCGCCCGGCTCGAGCAGCAGATCGCCGAGCTCGAGCAGCAGGCCTCCGACCCCTCGCTCTGGGACGACCAGGAGCGTGCGCAGCAGGTGACCTCCGGGCTCTCGCGCGCCAAGGCCGAGCACGACCGGGTCACCGGCATGGACGCCCGGATCGACGACCTCGAGGTCCTCGTCGAGATGGCGCAGGAGGAGGACGACGCCGACACCCTCGCGGAGGCCGAGCGCGAGCTGACCGGCCTGCGCAAGGCGGTCGGCGAGCTCGAGGTCCGCACCCTCCTGTCCGGTGAGTACGACGAGCGCTCCGCCGTCGTCACCATCCGCGCCGGCGCCGGGGGCGTCGACGCCGCCGACTTCGCCGAGATGCTCCTGCGGATGTACCTGCGCTGGGCCGAGCGGCACGGCTACCCGACGAAGGTCATGGACACCTCGTACGCCGAGGAGGCCGGCCTGAAGTCGGCGACCTTCGAGGTCAACGTCCCCTACGCGTACGGCAACCTCTCGGTCGAGGGCGGGACGCACCGCCTCGTCCGGATCAGCCCCTTCGACAACCAGGGCCGACGGCAGACCAGCTTCGCGGCGGTCGAGGTGATCCCGCTCATCGAGGGCACCGACACGATCGAGATCCCCGAGAACGACCTGAAGATCGACGTCTTCCGCTCCTCGGGCCCCGGCGGCCAGTCGGTCAACACGACCGACTCCGCGGTCCGGATGACCCACCTGCCGACCGGGACCGTCGTCTCGATGCAGAACGAGAAGAGCCAGATCCAGAACCGCGCAGCGGCCCTGCGGGTCATGCAGTCGCGTCTCCTGCTCCTCAAGCGGGCCGAGGAGGCCGCCGAGCGCAAGGAGCTCGCGGGCGACATCAAGGCGAGCTGGGGCGACCAGATGCGCTCCTACGTCCTGCAGCCGTACCAGATGGTCAAGGACCTGCGCACCGAGCACGAGGTCGGCAACCCGGACAAGGTCTTCGACGGCGACATCGACGACTTCATCGAGGCCGGCATCCGGTGGCGCAAGGCCCAGGAGAAGGCCGACGCGGAGGCCTGACGTGGCCGACCCGACGCCGTCGCCGTCCGACCCGGCCGCCGAGCACCGCGCCGCCTGGCAGGCCTGGGAACAGGCGCTCGTCGACGCCGTCCTCGGCCTGCACGACGGCCACGAGGTCAGCATCCTCGCGCCCCCGGGGCACGTCCGGCTGACCCGCGCCCGCTCCGGCCGGATGCGCTGGCTGGCCGGCGCCCGACGCCGCCCGGTCGCGCCGTCGGTGCGCCTGGTCCGCGTCGAGGACCACCTGCGCGGCCACTGGTCCGGGGCGGAACGCTTCGGCGGGCCGTTCCCGTGGACCCGCGAGGAGGAGGAGGCGGTCCTCGCCTGCGGCTGGCACCGGCCGACCGTCGGCGACGGCGAGGACTTCGTGCGGTTCTGGCCCGACGACGTGCCCCGGGGCCGGTTCCTTCCCCTCGACGACGCCCGGCGCGCGGCGGCGGCGGTCGCCCACACCTTCCGGGTGGTGCTCGCCGTGACGCCGGACGGCGGGGAGCCCGAGGGTGGGCTCCCCGCCGTCCGTCACGACGCCGGCTGACCCGACGTCAGAACGTGAACCTGACCCACTGACCCATGACGCTCTGGCCGCCGGCGGCGTCGATGGCCACGTAGGCCTGCTCGTCGCTGACCGACGCGGGGCCGCCGACGACGATGACGTAGTCGGCCGACGCGCGGTAGCGCTCGACCTGGTCGTCGAGGACGGCGGCGGGGCCGTTCGCCAGGGCGACCGGCATCCGCCAGCGGGCCGCCATCGTGCCCCCGGAGACGGCATCGGGCCAGTTGCGCCCGTCGACGAGGGTGATGACGTCGACCTGCGGGAAGAACCGCACGGCGACGTTGCGGGCGACGTCGTACCGGGTGGCCCCGCCGACGGTCTGCGCGCGGGGGTCGCCGGCCACCGATCCGGCCCCGGAGCCGCCGATGGCGTAGACGTCCGCGCTCGCGCCGAGCGACGCGAGGTACGCCTCGGTCTCCGGCGGGAGCGTGGAGCCGATGCTCAGGAGGACGGGGGCGTCGAGCTGCACGGCCACGGGTCCGGCCACGAGGGCGTCGGCGAAGGCCGACCCGGAGGTCACGATGGCCGAGGTCGGTGCGGTGCCGCGCAGGTCGTCGACGAGCCGCGCGACCCCGACGGCGACGTCGTAGCGCGACTGGCCGGAGACCCGCTGGACCTGGAGGCCGGCGGCTCGCAGCTGGCCGACCGCGTGGTCGCTCACCGAGGCCGGGCCGCCGACCACGTAGACGATCCCGCTCCCGTCGGTCGTCAGGACCCGCCGGAGCTCGTTGAGCACGTACTGCGGGACCGAGGAGGCGGGCGTGAGCAGGCTGGGACCACCCAGGCGCGCGGCGAGCGGACCGCCGGTCAGCGCGTCCGCGTAGGCGGCCGACCCGGTGAGCACCACGCCGCGGGCGCTGCCGGCGGCGGTGAGGGAGCGGCTGGTCTGGACCGCGACGGCGATGCGGTCGGCACCGCCGAGCCGGACCGCGGGGACCTCGGGGCTGCCCTGCTGGAAGCCGAGCGTGCGGGGCATGCCGAGCTGCGCCACCGGCCACACCATGGCGAGCTCGTCGGCGCTCGCCAGGGTGAAGTGTCGGGTCGAGTCCACCGTGAGGATGCGCACCTCGGCCGCCGAGCAGGCGTCGCCGACGGGGCCGGTGGCCCGGACGTAGGCGAGGCGGTGCCCGTCCTCGCTCAGCGCGGGGGCGGGCATGTCGCACCGGGCGCCGATGTCGGCCACGGACCGCGGGGTGGCCGTCAGCCCGTCGTCGAGGACGGCGAGCCGCGGGCTGCCGCTGCCCGGGTCGGTCGCCGGGAACGCGAGCACCGACCACGTCGTGGCCGGCGTGCCCCGCGCGCCGATCCCGTTGCCCACCCGGCCGGGAGCCCAGGACGTGACCCCGTAGTACCGCGGGTCGACGACGGTCGCGAGGGGGGTCCACATCCCGTAGGCCGGCGCCCACACGACGTCCCGGCCGCCGCCGCTGGGGGCGGTCCCGAGGACTCCGGTCCCGTCGATGCTCACGGCGGTGACCTCGGTGCCGGTGGGCACGTCGAAGCCTCCGGTCGCGGCGGCCCCGGGGGAGAGGGGCTGGATCTGCCAGCGCCCGGCGCTCGTCGTCTGCTGGACGCGCGCCTCACCGGCCGGGGAGAACAGCTGCGGCCCGAAGCCCGCGTCGAGCGGGTACCGGGTGTCTCCGCCGAAGGGCGCCGGGACGGTGGAGAGCGCGCCGGCCCGGGAGCCGTCGCCGTTCTCCGGGCCGGCGCGCAACAGCATCGCGTCCCCGGAGGTCGCGGACCCGTCGGCCGTCGTGCCGGGGTCGTCGACCAGTGAGGAACCGATGACGTGGCCGTCGCGGAGGTCGACGACGCCCTGGCGCTCACCGGACGAGCCGACGACGAGCCGGGTGTCGCTCGGCGTGGCCCCGCCGCCGGGTGCGTACCCGACCGAGGTGAAGAGCGACCGCAGGGCGGTGCGTCGCTGGCCGAAGCTCGGTGGGTCGACGAAGACGGGAGCGGCGGACGCGGCCTTCGGTGACGCCGCGACGGCCGCCGTGGCGCCCGTGGCGGCGGGGACGGGAGCGGGGTCGGCGCCGGCCGGCGCCG